>DATMSK010000264.1:0-9585 GCA_035565395.1 Methylophilus sp.
ACACTAGTACACTAGTGGTTCAATTCCTGTGTCCTGGTGATAGCATGATAAGCAAGTGTTTCTGGATCGCTTGGCTCATTTAAACTTGAGTAAAAAGCAAGCTCGAGGCATTGAATTTTTTGCAGAAAAGCACGATAACAATAAACAGACAGGTTTTGCCAAATTGCAGGAATTACATCTGTGAATGGGCGTTTTGCAGTTTAGTGTAGTGTATTAAGGAAAGTCATCATGATTGCTCAAGAACTTGAAGTCAGCCTGCACATGGCATTTATGGACGCGCGACAAAAGCGTCACGAACTAATTACGGTTGAGCATCTATTACTGGCTATGTTGGATAACCCGACAGCCGCAGAAGTCCTGCGTGCCTGCGGGGCCAAATTTGACACACTGCGCAGTGAATTGACCCAATATATTGAAGAACATACACCTACCGTCGCTGGTACTGAAGAAGTAGATACACAGCCGACCCTGGGCTTCCAACGCGTTATTCAGCGCGCCATGCTGCACGTGCAGTCTTCTGGTAAAAAAGAAGTGACTGGCGCGAATGTCCTGGTTGCCATCTACGGTGAAAAAGACTCGCATGCCGTATTTTTCCTGCATCAGCAAGGCGTCACTCGCCTGGATGTCGTGAACTTCATCTCGCATGGCGTGGCGAAAATCCAGGAAAATGAACCCAAGTCTGCAAGCGCCGAACAAGAGACAGAAGGCGAAAGTGTCAGCACGGGGGCCTTGGAAAGCTTCACCTTAAACCTGAACGCACAAGTGCTAGCGGGCAAGATTGACCCATTGATCGGTCGCGGCCTTGAACTGGAGCGCGTGATCCAGACACTGTGCCGTCGCCGCAAGAACAACCCTTTGCTAGTGGGCGAAGCTGGTGTGGGTAAAACTGCGATTGCAGAAGGACTTGCCTCGCGTATCGTCAGCAATGACATCCCGGAAGTGCTGGAGAATGCGACTGTCTATTCACTAGATATGGGCGCCCTGCTGGCAGGCACCAAATACCGTGGTGATTTCGAGCAACGCCTGAAAGCAGTCATGAAACAACTGGCAGAAAAACCAGATGCCATCCTGTTTATTGACGAGATTCATACGCTGATTGGTGCTGGTTCTGCAAGCGGCGGTACATTGGACGCCAGCAACCTGCTCAAACCAGCCTTATCCAATGGCTCACTGAAATGCATAGGTGCAACCACCTATCAGGAATATCGTGGCATATTTGAAAAAGACCATGCCTTATCACGCCGTTTCCAGAAAATCGACGTGCAGGAGCCTAGTGTGGCCGAAACCATTGAGATCCTCAAAGGCCTCAAAGCCAAATTTGAAGAACACCACAGCGTAAAATATAGCGCCAGTGCCTTAACCGTTGCTGCTGAGTTGTCAGCCAAATACATCAATGACCGCCATTTGCCAGACAAGGCAATTGACGTCATTGATGAGGCAGGTGCTGCGCAACGTATCTTGCCTAAGAGCAAGCAGAAGAAAATCATTGGCAACAAAGAGATTGAAGAAATCATTGCCAAGATTGCACGCATTCCACCCAAAAACATTTCCAGTGATGACCGCAACGCACTGAAAACATTGGAGCGTGACCTGAAAGCCGTGGTATTTGGCCAGGACAAAGCCATTGAGGTATTGGCCTCAGCTGTGAAAATGGCACGTAGCGGACTGGGTAACGGCAATAAGCCGATTGGTAGCTTCCTGTTTGCTGGCCCAACCGGGGTTGGTAAAACTGAAGTGGCGAAACAACTGGCCTATATCCTTGGCATTGAGTTGTTGCGCTTTGACATGTCCGAATACATGGAACGTCATGCGGTGTCTCGCCTCATCGGCGCGCCTCCGGGCTATGTCGGCTTTGACCAGGGTGGTTTACTGACTGAAGCAGTGACTAAGCAGCCCTATTGCGTGTTGCTGCTGGATGAGATTGAAAAAGCCCATCCGGATATCTTCAATATCCTGCTGCAAGTGATGGACCACGGCACACTGACGGATAACAATGGCCGCAAAGCGGATTTCCGTAATGTGACGATCATCATGACCACCAATGCCGGCGCAGAAAATATGTCGAAATCCAGCATAGGCTTCACCAATAGCAAAGATGTGACGGACGAAGCGGCTGACCTGAAGCGCTTGTTCAGTCCTGAGTTCCGTAACCGCTTGGATGCCACTGTGTCATTCAGCGCACTGAACCAGGAAGTGATCTTGCGTGTCGTCGACAAATTCCTGATGCAACTGGAAGATCAGTTGCACGAGAAAAAAGTCGATGTGACCTTTAGTGACGAGCTAAAAGCTTATCTGGGTAGAAAAGGCTTTGATCCATTGATGGGCGCACGTCCTATGTCCAGACTGATTCAGGATACCATTCGTAAAGCACTGGCAGATGAATTGCTGTTTGGCCGCTTGAGTGAGGGCGGACAGGTTCACATCGATATTGATGACAAGGACCAGATCCAACTAATCTTCAAAGAAGAGACCATTTCAGCATAATCTGTTTTAACTTTAACACCATAGTGGCATCTACCGGATGCCACTATGTCTTTAAGGGTTATCCGCACTGGTTTAGTGCAATAAGCAGTCCCACCTTCCTGCATCTGCGCCAGACAAACTGCGGATCAGCATAAAATCAATATGTTAGGTGCGGCCGCATTGCTGGTATAATTATTGCTGTAAATGGATTGCCTGACAGATCTGACTTGTACATGCAAAAGATTTTTTATTTTCTACATGCGTTGTGTTTTTTGTTTGCGTTGCAAACAACGGCTGCCGAACCGGCGGTCACAACTTCGCTTTTAGAAACCAGCATCGCAACCGCTAGCCTTTCCAACGCGATTGATGATACTGACAGCCTCTCCGCCGATTTTGGCGAAGTGGGGGGCTGTGTGGACATGCTGGAAATCGCTGAAGTCGATGTCGACAAGATCGTATTGCCAGGCTTTAGCTACCACCTACACAAAACCATCTTCCTCCCTCCTGAACACCACTTATCTGCCTACCATCTGGAACTGGCTTTTTGGTTAGACCGGCCTCCCCAATCCGCTTAACGAAGATTCTCAATCTCCACGCTTGTCTGGCTGGAGTATTATTTTAATTATTAATTCAGGTGATTGTGACATGATGACATGAACAATCACCTAAAAAAGGATCGTTATGTTAAGTCAGTCCCGCTGGCGAAAGGCACGTAAGTTTTTGTGGCTATTTTGCTGCCTCTCTCCTGTCGCGTTTGCAGAAACCACTTTTGACCTAAAAACATTATTAGACAAAGCCGTTGCAGAAAACCCTTCTATTGCTGTAAGCAAAGCGCAAACGGCTGCTGCCGCTGCCGGGATTACCGTTTCACGCTCTTACTATAATCCGGACCTAGAGATCATGACGGGTCCATCCACAGCCCGTCATGCAGATCAGCGCGAGCAGCAAAATTACGGCATTGCAATCTCCCAGCCATTGGACTTTATGAGTACGCGTGCGTCGCGTCGCGAGTATGCTGAGCAGCAGTTTAATTACGCTGAAAAAGGTATCCATACCACCAGCTTTGATCTGCGTAACCAAATTAAAGCCGCTTACTTAAATGTTCTGCTGAGACAGCAAATTATGGAAATGTTTGAGGCAAACCTGACCTTACTGCAACAGGTACAAAGCCGGGTGAAACGCAAAGTCGAGATAGGTGAAGCCGCAAAATACGAGTTGATTAAGGCAGATACTGAAGTGCTGGCAGCCGAGCGTGACTATGCCAGTGCAAAAACCAGAATTGATGAAGCCAAAGCAATTTTGCGTGGCATGATAGGTAATATGCCGGATTCGTTTGAGCTCACGCAGCAGCTACCGACCATCTCTAGCCTGCCCGATATCACTGAGTTAAGACGTTCGGCCGAGAATAATCCTTATCTGCAACAACTCCTTAGTGCCAGGGACAGTGCAGAAGCTAAACTCAAACTGGAGCAGGCGCTGCGCTTTCCAGGGATAACCTTGAAATCAGACTTCTCACAAGACCCTGACATCAACACCGTCAGAATGGGTGTCGTGGTTCCCTTACCAGTGTGGAACCGCCGCGAAGGCCAGATTGCACAGGCCGCAGCAGGGATTGAAGAAGCGAATGCCAATATCAAGCAGCAACAATTACTGCTACGTAAGGAAATAGACAGAGCTTACCAACTTACAGTGATTGCCAGCAACCAGCTAAAAGTGTTTGAAAACGGGCTGTTGCAGCAATCACAAGCGACCCTGAGTCGTGCAGAAGCCGCTTATAAATTCGGAGAACGCGGCATCCTGGAATACCTGGATGCGCAACGCGTCAATCGTGATGTCAAACGTGACTACCTGATTGCCAAATTCGATTATTTTTTCAGTGTATTGCAAATCGAACGCTTCATCGGTTCTGATTTGGTTCAACCTTAAGGGGATGGTGATGTCTCGTATTTTATTTTCAACCTTGCTGACGGCAGCACTCGCCGTCATGTCCTCAGCGTGCAGCGAAAAACCAGCACCAGCTCCCGCAACCAAAGAAGTCGTTGACCCTAGTCTGGTGACCCTGACTAAAGAGCTGGAAGCCAACGTTAAAACCGGCCCCGTGACAGAGTTTCAGTTTGTCGACACCCTGCGCATCCCTGGCCGTATCCAGGTCGACGAACAATACGAATCCAGGGCTGGCGCATCGATCACTGGCCGCATTAGTACACTGGATGTGAATCTGGGCGATGAAGTGAAAGCCGGCCAACGCCTTGCAACCATTAAAAGTACTGAACTGGCGCAATATCAATTGAGCTACATTAAAGCCAGTCAGCAAATGCAGTTACAAACCAAAGCGGTGGACCGGGCTAAACAGTTGCTGGAAGCCGATGTCATCAGCCAGGCCGAGCTCCAACGCCGCGAAGGTGAACTCAACGCCGCGAATGCTGAATTGAATGCCGCACGAGACCAGTTACTCGTACTCGGCATGGCACCCTCAAGCATTTCCCAGCTTGGCTTGCACAACAGTGGCATGTCTACCAGCCAGGTTAACTCCAAGATCACCGGCACAGTCATTGCGCGCAAGGCCAGATTGGGGCAGGTCGTAGCGCCGGCTGAAGAATTATTCGTGATTGCAGACTTGTCCCACGTGTGGGCAGTCGCAGAAATTCCGGAGCAGCAAATTGCACATATCAGGGAAGGCCAATCCCTGAATATTGAAGTCCCTGCACTGGATGATGCCGAACTGACAGGCACGCTTGCATTTGTTGGCGATATTGTGAATCCGGCAACCCGGACAGTGATGGCCCGCGCAAACATCAGCAACGAAAAAATGCTGCTAAAGCCTGACATGCTGATCACCATTTTACTGGAAGCAAGACCGGAAAAAGTTGTGGCCGTGCCTGCTTCAGCGGTTGTGCGCGAAAACAATGCCGACCACGTCTTTGTGAAAACGATGAAGGAGAAGCAATACAAATTGCTGCCTGTGACCTTGGGACGCACCTATCAGGAACACAGGGAAGTGTTACAAGGCTTGCAACCAGGTGACCAAATCGTGCTGGATGGCGCTTTTCACGTGAACAACGAGCGTAAGCGCAAAGAAATGGAGTAAGCATGATTGAGTCTTTAATTCGAAGTGCGCTCAAGCAGCGTCTGATCGTACTTGTGCTCGCTATTGCACTGATTGGTGCTGGTTTATTTGCTGTTCAAAAACTGTCCGTCGATGCATTCCCTGACGTGACTAACGTTCAAGTCATGATTGCGACACAAGCCACTGGAAAATCTCCGGAAGAAGTGGAGCGTTTTATCACGGTCCCACTCGAAATTGCAATGACGGGCCTCCCAGGCTTGACTGAAATGCGCTCGGTGAACAAGAACGCCCTGTCACTGATTACGTTGGTATTCACCGACAGTACCGATGTCTATTTTGCTCGCCAATTGGTGATGGAACGTCTTATGGAAGTGATGGAGAGAATGCCTCCAGGCGTGACTCCCATCCTTGGTCCAGTTTCTACCGGCTTGGGCGAAGTCTATCAATTCACACTAGACAAGCCCAGCGATGACAAGAAAGAGCTGACACGAGAGGACCTGACAGAAAGGCGCGCCATTCAGGATTGGGTTGTGCGTCCGTTACTGCGTGGCATCCCCGGTGTTGCTGAGATTAACTCTCAAGGCGGTTACGTTAAGCAATATCAGGTACTAGTCAATCCGGACCGGATGACGCATTTCTCAATCAAGCTCAAAGACGTTTATGAGGCGCTAGCCCGCAATAATGCCAATAGTGGCGGTGGCATACTGCCTCATTATGCTGAGCAATATCTGATCCGTGGCGTGGGCCTGGTGCAAAACCTGGACGACATCCGCAATATGGTATTGAAGGAGGAAAACGGCATCCCGGTGTATATCCGCGATGTTGCCGAGGTGACAATAGGCCATGAAGTGCGTGTCGGTGTTGTCCTCAAAAATGGCTACACCGAATCTGTAGGCGGTATTGTGATCATGATGCGTGGTGGGAACGCCAAAGAGGTGGTCAGTCGTATCAAAGCGCGAGTTGAAGAAATCAACAGCAAAGGCATGCTGCCACACGGGTTGCAAATCGTACCCTATTACGACCGTAGCGAATTGGTGGATGCAGCACTGCATACTGTCACCAAAGTGCTGATTGAAGGCATTATCCTGGTCATCGTCATTCTTTTTCTGTTCTTGGGGGATGTCCGTTCCAGCCTGATTGTGGTTGGTACCCTCGTGCTCACGCCCTTGATAACCTTTATGGTGATGAATCATTATGGGATTTCTGCCAACCTGATGTCACTGGGTGGTTTGGCTATTGCCATCGGCCTGATGGTGGACGGTTCAGTGGTCGTGGTTGAAAATGCATTTCACCACCTTGGTCACCGCAAGAATGAAAGTAAAATCCGCGTCGTCCTCGAGGCTGCGAGTGAAGTCGCAACACCTGTATTATTTGGTGTAGGCATTATTATTCTTGTGTTCCTGCCATTGATGACGCTTGAAGGCATGGAAGGCAAAATGTTTGCCCCGTTGGCATATACCATTGCCATCGCCTTGTTTGTGTCACTGATCCTATCTTTAACCATGACACCTGCGTTGTGCTCTTATGTGTTGAAAGGCGGTAGTGGTGAAGATACCAAGCTGATACAGACTATTAAGAAACCTTACTTGTCAGCCTTGAACTGGGTGCTTAATAACGAGAAAAAAACAATTACTTTCTCAGCATTATTATTTATTGGCACGATCGCGCTGTTCCCCTTCTTAGGTACTTCTTTTATTCCGGAAATGAAAGAGGGCTCAATCGTTCCAGGCATTAATCGTGTGCCTAACATTTCGCTTGAAGAGTCCATGAAAATGGAGAACAAGGCGATGAAGCTGATTATGGAACAAGTGCCTGGTGTCAAATCCGCCATCTCGGGTCTTGGTCGTGGCGAAAGCCCAGCTGACGCACAGGCGCAAAACGAATCGACTCCGATTATCAGCCTGAAGCCGCGTGAAGAATGGCCGGCAGGCTGGAGCCAAGATGATATTGCCGAAAAGATGAGAGAAGTACTGGAGAAGTATATCCCAGGTGTGCAAATCATCATGGCGCAACCGATTTCTGACCGGGTGGATGAATTGCTGACTGGCGTTCGTGCTGACGTCGCTGTCAAGATATTTGGTGAAGACCTGGATACCTTGAAGCAGAAAGCGGACGAAATTGCGAGGATTGCTGGTACGGTAAAAGGTGCTACCGAAATCAAAGTAGAAAAAGTCTCTGGTCAGCAATACCTGAATATTACGATTGACCGTCAGGCTATTGCGCGCCATGGCATTAATACAGCGGATGTGCACGATATCGTCGAAACAGCGATTGGTGGCAAAATCGCCACCGAGATTTTCGAAGGTCAACGCAGGTTTTCTGCCGCGGTGCGTTACCCGGAGTCTTTCCGCAATAATGAAGAAGCCATCCGTAACATCATGTTGACTTCACCCAATGGTTCTCGAGTCGCTCTTGAAGATCTAGCAGATATTGAAATCAAGGATGGTCCAGCCCAGATCAGCAGAGAGCTGGCCAAGCGTCGTATCGTCATTGGGGTAAACGTCAAAGACCGCGACTTGGGTGGTTTCGTAGCTGAACTGCAACAAGTGCTTGATCAGCGCCTGCAATTGCCAGATGGTTATTATCTGGAATATGGTGGACAGTTCCAGAATATGGAGCGAGCGATGGGACACTTGATGATTATTATTCCGGTGACGATTGCAGCGATCTTCTTCCTGCTATTCCTGTTGTTCCAGTCGATACGTTTTGCCACCATGATTATCCTAGTACTGCCATTTGCATCGATTGGTGGCGTGATTGCTTTGTTCGTCACAGGGGAATATTTATCTGTCCCGGCATCTGTTGGCTTTATTGCCTTATGGGGCATTGCCGTCCTTAATGCCGTGGTCCTGGTGTCTTATATCCGGACCCTGCGCGAAGAAGGTCTTGATCAATTGGAAGCGATCCGCAAGGGCTGTGCCCAGCGTTTCCGCCCGGTGATGATGACAGCCACGGTGGCCATGCTAGGCCTGGTCCCCTTCTTGTTTGCGACCGGCCCAGGCTCTGAAGTTCAGCGGCCATTGGCGATTGTCGTGATTGGCGGACTAATTACCTCTACCCTACTCACGCTTATTGTGGTGCCCACCTTGTACCGTAAGTTTGAAGAAAGCAAAATAGAGGCATAATCCAAGGTTAACGCTGATTAAAGCGAAGGATCAATTTATGAAAGAAATTAAAGCGGTCATACAACCGGCGAGGTTACCCAAAATTCGCTCGGCATTACGTAATATCAAGGGTTTCCCAGGCATGTCTGTCAACAAAATGGAGGGTTGTGGCCCACATTTGCAAAAACCTAGTGTCGGGGTCCGCGAAGAACTGACTGATTACAGTCCCAAAGTCTACCTTTACATGGTGGTACCGGATGAGCTGGTTGAAGGCATCTTGCAAACCATTGTGGAAGTCGCACACACTGGCAATATTGGTGATGGCATCGTTTGGGTCACGCCGGTAGAACGTATGATCCGGTTATCAGAAGAAATTATGGTGCTTGATTAAATCATAAAGAACGCCAGTCCAGCCCCTCTTGCTGGCTGGCAATCTGCACCCACTCTGTGGTGCAATGCAAAACATCACTCAGCGCCTGCTTTGCCAAAGCAGGCGTATTATTTTTCTCACTCAAGTGCGCTGCCACCAGATGCTTGAGCCTGCTGTTATCCAGCTGACCTAATAATTGCGCACTGGTCTGGTTATCCAAATGTCCCAGCCAACCGCCAACCCGTTTTTTAAGTGAATGCGCATACGGCCCGGTCCGCAGCATGTCTAGGTCATGATTACATTCGAGTAGCAAACCATCGCAGGCTTGCAGCATCATGACAATATGCGGTGTCACGCTACCGACATCGGTCAGCACGCCTAGCCGGCAGTCACCGTCAGAAAACACAAACTGGGCGGGCTCACGTGCATCATGCGGGACAGGATAAGGCTGCACTTCAATTTCTTGCAACGCAAATGTCGTATGCGCATCTATGATATGAATGTTGAGGGCTTGAGCCGGCAGGTAGCGTTGGCACATGCTGTAAGTGCCATGTGTTAGCCAGACCGGGATTTGATAACGT
>DATMSK010000265.1:0-2120 GCA_035565395.1 Methylophilus sp.
ATTGAAAGGGATCGCAGACAATGACCCCAAGCTTGAACCCTTGATCGCCAGCCTGGCCAGCAGCCCATTACCACGCGTGCAAAGAACCGCCATTTACATGGTTTCCAACCTGGATACGGTACCGCAAGCCTTGATGCATAACCTCAAGCATAACCAGGTGCTGCATCAAAGAAATTTGATCGTGAATGTCTCTTTTACAGACGTGCCCTTTATGAATGCGCATGAGCGCGTGACGGTGCAGCGATTGGCAGAAGGATTCTGGCAAGTGCAATTGCGTTATGGATTCATGCAGCATGCGGACATTCCGCAAGCCTTGTTGCAGCTATCTCTGGATGGCGCGTCTTTGGACCCATTTACCAATTCCTATTTCCTGAGTCGCGATATTATTGTGCCGGATGTCGGTGGCGCTATGCCGCGCTGGCGGGATCAGTTGTTCTCGGTGATGTCGCGCAATGCGGTCAGCGCCGTGGAGTACTTCAATATCCCGGCCAACAGTGTGATTGAGCTAGGGAGCCGGGTGCAGTTGTAGTCAAAAAAACACCCCGCCTAGACGGGGTGTTCTGCTCGAAAGATGATGTGTTTAAAAGGCTTCCCACTCTTCGTTGTTATCCGTGCCGGTGCGCGCGGTCACGCGGCGGGCAGGCTGCGCGGTAGAACGTTGTCTGGGCACACTGCTTACTGCATTACCTAGCTTGTACTGGCTCACTTTGGCATTCAACTGGGCTGCCTGATCCACCAGTGACATCGCAGCGGCAGCCGCTTCTTCAACCAAGGCAGCGTTTTGCTGGGTCACTTCATCCAGTTGCGTCACTGCCAGATTCACCTGGTCAATACCGGTTGTCTGTTCCTGCGAGGCTGAGGTGATTTCGCTGATCAAATCAGACACCTGCTGAATCGCAATAATGATTTCATCCATGGTGCCGTTGGCCTGGTCCACATACATAGAGCCATTGGCCACTTTTTCTGCCGAGTCCACAATGAGCTGTTTGATTTCCTTGGCAGCACTGGCCGAACGCTGCGCCAGGTTGCGCACCTCGCTGGCTACCACGGCAAAACCACGTCCTTGTTCACCGGCACGGGCAGCTTCTACCGCCGCGTTCAAGGCCAGGATATTGGTCTGGAAGGCAATGCTGTCAATCACGGTAATAATTTCTTCAATGCGGGCGGAGCTTTCGGTAATCGCTGACATGGTAGTGACCACGCGGCCAAACGCTTCGCCGCCACGGGTGGCGATCTCACCAGCCTTAAAGGTCATGGTATTGGCTTGTTTGGCATTCTGCGCATTCTGTTTCACGGTCGAAGAAATTTCCTCCATGCTGGCGGCTGTTTCTTCGAGTGAGCTGGCTTGTTCTTCGGTGCGTTGCGACAGGTCTGTGCTGCCTACCGAAATTTCGTTGGCAGCCGTATTAATGGTTTCTCCGGCCACTTTAATCGATGCCAGTATATCCGCCATGGTGTCCACAATACTGTTCACGCCTTCGCATAACTCCTTGATCTCGCCGTTCTTATCATGGGTGCTAATACGCTGGGTCAAATCGCCGCTTTGGACTAAACCAACGACCTCCCCAGTTTCATGCACGGCATTTTCCATGGCTTTGGCTTCATTCACTTTAGCCGTAATATCGGTGGCATATTTCACCACCTTAAAGGCATTGCCTTCCGCATCCAGAATCGGGTTGTAGCTGGCTTGCAACCAAACCACCTTGCCACCTTTACCCACACGCTGGTACTGACCATTATCAGGTTCACCGCGTGCCAGTTTCTCCCAGAACTGTTTGTATTCCTGGCTAGTTTTGTAGCCGGATTCCACAAACATGCTGTGATGATTGCCAACGATTTCTTGTGGGCTATAGCCTGTCACCGCAGCAAAGTTAGGGTTAACGTTGGTGATATTGCCTTTCAGGTCAAACTCAATTACGCCCATGACTTTGCTAATAGCAGAAATCTGGCCTTCAAAATCTGAGTTCTTGAGTTTTTCAGCGGTGATGTCAGTCGCATATTTAACCACTTTGAACGGCTTGCCTGAGGCGTCAAAAATAGGGTTGTAGCTGGCTTGTAACCAGACTTCTTTACCGCCCTTGCCGATACGTTTGTATTGACCATTATCTGCCTCGCCACGG
>DATMSK010000266.1:0-9074 GCA_035565395.1 Methylophilus sp.
CGGGAAACTCCACTTCTTCAGCAGGCGCTGAGGGGGCTTCTATTTCATTTAAAGCGTCGACTGGTGAGTCCAGACTAATTTCCTCGATGTCCAGCGCTTCATCATCTGGGCTTGTCCCATCATTCGGACCACCCAGTTCCAGAGAAAGCTCCGGCAGAGATTCAAACACTGCATCCTCACTCGACAACAAGGGCTCGCCTGTGGCAGGTTGCGATAGTTTAGTAGCGCCTGCATCCGTTGCATCAATGCCTTCGTCCAGATTTAGGGAAGGCAAATCCAGGGACTTGGGCGTGAGCTCCAGACCCCCTCCCAGAGACACTTCATCACTCTCAACTGCAGTGTTAGATGGTTCCACCTCAAAGCGCGCCACATCTGCCGAATCCGACACCAGAGTATCCGCATTGTCAGAAGAAAAGACCAGGGTTGATTCACTCTCTGGCTGTTGCTGTGGTGGAGCAATCTGCGGCTCTTCCTGCAATATATCGGCATCTCCCGAGCTGGGCTGTAAGTCACCTTCTGCATCCGCTACTGTGTTTAGCTTGATGGATTCTGGAGCAGCTGTGTCATTGGCGTCCACGGGCGCTGCGCTGGCAGCTGCAAACGCTTCTGAAGCCCCATCAAACTCTAGAGCCGGGGTTTCAAAATTGAAATGATAGCCTTCATCTTCCGCTTGCGCTTCGGTCACAGGTAACTCTGCGGCTTGCGCCGCTGGTGCGCTTGCAGTATCTGCCGGAGTCGATTGATACAATGAATTTTCTGGATCCAGTTTTTGTCCCATTGCGGTGACTTTTGACCAAGTCGCATCAGCTGGGCCGACTTTGGCATAAATCTCGCTGGCCAGTGACTCAAACGCACCCTTGTTCGCAGTCGCTTGGTGAATCTCCAGCAATTTCAATTTAAGTTCCTGGCGTTCCGGATCTTTCTGGATGGCATCTTTAAGAATTTCCTCAGCCTGGGCATCACGGCCGTACGCCATATATACCTCAGCCTCAGCGATCGGATCCACATCATGTGAATCAATCATGCCGCCGACGCCACTTTGCGAGAAGTCCGTCAGGAAGGAGGTGTCGCCAGAAGCTGCTGCCTGAGTATCACCAAAGACTGTGTTATTTTGCATCTCAGTCGCCGGGGAGGTCACGATCACGTCTTCAAAGGTATCAATCTGCTTTTTACGGCGCCCCCTGATCAATGCGCAAATACAAAGCAATAGCGGCAATGCGATCAAGGCCCATGGCAATACCGGGTTGATCTTCTTAAGGCGCTCAAGCATGACGTGCATAAATGAAGGCGGCTGCACCGCTTCATCCGAGGTAGGCGCTGCAACTGGTGGTGCTGGTGGCTGCTCGGTAACAGTTTTGTCTTGCTTGCTTGGAACTGGCACCTGCTCAGCAGTCTTTTCATGTGCCGCAGGTTCAGGCACCGTTTTTGCCTCATCTTTAGGCTCGGCCGCCTGTGCAGCATTCTTTTCCGCCTGCGCCATCGCGCTATTTTTCATTTCCATCAGCTTTTTCATGTCTGCGACCTGTTTTTCCAGCGCTGCAGCACGAGATTGTTCTTCCTTGATGGCATTTTCTTTAGCAATTGCGTCTTCTTGCGCAGCAGTCGCCTTTGCTGCTGCTTTATCCGCCTGGGTAGTCGACTTTTCATCCCCAGCAGATAGTTTCAATACATCTTTTGCATCTTTGGCTTTTGGAACTGGCTTTTCACTTGCACTACCGATCTTGCCAGCAGACTGTTGTGTATTGCCTCCAGCATTGCTTGGTGCGCTCTCTTTAACGACTTTTGCCAATGAATTCTTGTAAGCTTGCCAGTTGCTTGTATGTTCTGCTACCAAACTCCTGGCTTGTGGACGACTGATACTATCCAGGGTTGCCTGGTCAGGCATTCGAATAATCTTGCCGACTTTGAGGCGGTTCATGTTCTTGCCGTCAAATGCCTGCTGGTTGGATTGGTACAATGCAGCCAGCATTTGCTCAGTACTGACATTGTCAGGCTTCATCTGCCTGGCAATCGCGTATAAGGTATCTCCGCGCTCAGTGGTCAATGCATTGACTGGTGTTTCAGAGGATTCATCCTGTGTTGCTTTAGGAGCCGGTTTTTCGGCTACAGATTTTGCCGGTTTTTTGGGTGCGGTAACCACTGGTTGGCTTGGCTCATTGCTCATTGCAGCAGCCGACGTGTTTTCAGTGGTAGTTGGCGCGGTTTGGCTTGTCACAGGCAAACCAGCGGACTCAGACACATAGTTAGAATTAAAGCCTGGTGGATCCAGTAAAAGCGTGTACTCTTTGACCAGTCGACCAGTTGGCCAATCGACCTGGATCAACATATCCAGGAAGGCTTCTGTAATCGGCTGTGTGCTGCTCAACTTGAGGATAGGCTGGCCTTTGCTATTATTGCCAACTTCAATCTTGATAAATGGGTAAGAAGCAGGTTTCTCCAGCATCTGGTCTTGATAGACCTGCTCGCTGGCTAACGCCGCCTGAATACTGCTGAGTTCCCCTGGCGTCACTGCCAATAGCTCAATTTCCGCATTGAGCGGCTCCCCGAGTTTAGAGCTGGAAATCATGCTTCCCAAACCGGCTGCATGCACCGTCAGGGCTGTACTCAAACTCAAGGCAAAGGCTATTTTTTTTAATTGAAATTTACTCACCGATTAACCCTTAGTAATTCATGGCGTTTGTCAAAATAGCATCATTCACACAGCCACGCAAGCGCGCCCAGGCGGCTTGAGGCCAATAAATACATGGATTTGAGGCTATCGTCCCTATTAAACAGGATTATACTAAAAACAAAAGCCCGAAAAGACCATGATTTCATTAATAAATCATGGCTTTACGGGCTCCTATTTAAACAATTACTTAAGCTTCGACCAGAATTCTCAACATCCTGCGTAGAGGTTCGGCAGCCCCCCACAACAACTGATCACCCACGGTGAAGGCTGACAGGTATTCGCCCCCCATCGCCAGTTTTCGTAAACGCCCGACGGGTGTCGTCAAAGTACCGGTAATTGCAGCAGGTGTCAGTTCACGCATGCTGATTTCACGTTCGTTTGGAATCACCTTGGCCCAGTCATTCGCCTCTGTAAGCATTTGGTTGATTTCGTCCAAAGGCACATTTTTACGCAGCTTGATGGTCAGTGCCTGAGAGTGGCAACGCATGGCACCAATACGCACACACAGGCCGTCAATGACAATCGGGTTTGCTTCTCGACCTAAAATCTTGTTGGTTTCGACGCCGCCCTTCCATTCTTCCTTGCTTTGGCCATTGCCCAAGTCTTTATCAATCCAGGGAATCAGGCTGCCAGCCAATGGCACACCAAAATTTGACTGAGGCAAATCTTCGCTACGAATCGTATCTGCGACTGTCTTATCAATCTGTAAAATGGCTGAAGCCGGGTCCGCCAGTAAATCAGCGACTGAAGCGTTAATCACACCCATCTGGCTAATCAGTTCACGCATATTCTGTGCGCCTGCGCCTGAAGCGGCCTGATAGGTCATGGAAGTTGCCCAATCCACTAAATCTGCTTTAAACAAGCCATTGAGTGCCATTAACATTAAAGACACGGTACAGTTACCGCCAATCCAGTTTTTGCCACCATCCACCAATGCATCTTTAATCACATGCATGTTCACTGGATCTAAAATAATCACAGCGTCTTTTTCCATGCGCAGAGTAGAGGCCGCATCAATCCAGTGGCCGTTCCAGCCAGTCGCGCGCAATTGAGGGAATATTTCACTGGTGTAATCGCCACCTTGGCAGGTCACAATCACATCCATCTGACGCAAGGCATCAACACTCTTGGCATCCTTTAGCGCAGGCGACTCCTTGCCTACCTTAGGCGCAGCCCCGCCTGTTTGTGAGGTGGTAAAAAATTGCGGTTCAATATCCGCAAAATCATTTTCCTGCATCATGCGCTGCATCAGCACAGAACCAACCATGCCACGCCAGCCTACAAACCCTACTTTTAACATAGTGACTCGATATTTCAGCCGGATTACCCGGCATTACAAATTAGATTATTTGGACGATTTCTGAACAGCTTCACCCGCTTGCTCAATATCTTTGCCCATGCCATTAATGGTATTGCAACCCGTCAATACCAACACTGCTAACACCAACGTCATCCACTTCGTCATATTTTTCTCCCAATGACTAATCTCTAAAATTGCCGAACTTCAAAGGAAAGTCGGTAATACTCTTTTTAACGAATGCAATCGCCTCTTGCAAGACATCCCGCTTGGCACCGGTCACTCGCACCGTATCACCCTGAATACTGGCCTGCACTTTCATACCACTGTCTTTAATCAGCTTGGTAATTTTCTTAGCTAGGTCACTATCGATGCCATCCTGCACCCGTAAATCCTGTTTCACCTTGTTACCCGAAACTTTTTGTACATCTTTGTGTTCCAGGCGTTTGGAAGATTCAGGCTCTTTTTTCTCCATGGCTGGCAACAAAATGTCTTTTACCTGGTCCAGCTGGAAGTCATTGTCACCAAACAAGGTGATCACTTTGTCTTTTTCGTTGAACTCAACCTTGGCCGACGTGCCTTTGAAGTCATAACGATTGGTAATCTGCTTCACAGACGCATCAATCGAGTTCTTCAAATTGACCATATCGACTTCGGATGTAATATCAAAGCTTGGCATATTTAAACCTCACAAGCGATGGCAGAACAAGGCGTGAATGCGCAGGCAGTACGCTAAGTACGACAAGCATTCACAACGCAGTTCTGCCAAGCAGTCACAATTATTCGAAGTGGCAGACGTAGTCTACTGTTTCAATCACCTCTATATCAAAACTGGAATTACCCGGCACTGTGAATTTCTCGCCACCTTTATAGGTCGTCCAGTGTTCTTCGTCTTTTTGACGGACTTTGCAGACACCGTCATTAATTTCCATCAACTCTGGAGAGCCAGTGTTAAAGGTCAATGTGCTAGGGAAAATCACACCCACAGTGCAGCGTGTACCGTTGGGAAACAACACGGTGTGGCTCACGCATTTGCCATCAAAATAAACGTTGGCTTTCTTTTTTACACTGACGTTATCAAATTGCGCCATTTTTAAATTCCTAATCAATACTAGTTACGACTATATCTTAATATCAAGCGAACGGCATACTTAGCCGACCGCTGCGTAGCCAGTTTTACATGGCCGCTACGATTTGGTCACCCATTTCAGAGCAAGAAACTTTCTTCGTGCCCTCTTCATAAATGTCGCCGGTTCGATAACCTGCCGCCAATACCTTTTTCACTGCATTTTCAATGCGTGTGGCAGCCGCTTCGTTATCAAAGCTGTAACGTAACATCATGGCTGCAGACAAGATGGTGGCAATCGGGTTAGCCAGGTTTTTACCGGCGATGTCAGGCGCTGAGCCGTGTGATGGCTCGTAAAGGCCTTTTTTGCTTTCATTCAGTGAGGCTGAAGCCAGCATACCGATAGAACCAGTCAACATAGAAGCCTCATCAGACAGGATGTCACCAAAAATATTGCCAGTCACCATGACATCAAACTGTTTGGGATTGCGGATCAGCTGCATGGCGGCATTGTCCACGTACATATGGCTCAGCTCCACTTCCGGGTATTCTTTTGCCACATCGATGACAATTTCTTTCCAGAATTCAGTGGTTTCCAGAACGTTCGCTTTGTCGACAGAACACAATTTCTTGCCGCGTTTCATGGCAATATCAAACGCCACGTGTGCAATGCGGCGTACTTCTGGCTCGCTGTAAATCATGGTGTTAAAGCCTTCGCGTACGCCTTGCTCGTTGGTACGCATCCCGCGTGGCTGGCCAAAATACACGTCACCGGTCAGTTCGCGCACAATCATGATATCCAGACCAGCCACTACTTCTGGCTTCAGTGTAGAGGCATTCGCCAGCTCTGGGAACAATACCGCAGGACGCAAATTGGCAAACAAGCCCAAGTCCTTACGGATGGCCAGCAGACCACGTTCAGGGCGCAACGGGCGGTCCAGGGTGTCGTACTGAGGGCCACCGACTGCGCCCAGCAATACCGCGTCCGCTTTGCGACAGATTTCCTGTGTGAACTCTGGGTATGGATGACCGAACTGGTCATAAGCCTGGCCGCCCAGCGGCGCTTCGGTGAAGGTCATGTCCAGACCTTCTTTTTTCAAGACTTCCAGGACGCGCAACGCTTGCGCAATAATTTCCGGGCCGATGCCATCACCAGGTAACACTGCAATATTTAATGCCATTATTTTTCCTTAAACTTAATATTCTTTTGTCATTCCTGACCAGGTGAGCCAATTTAAGCTTGTCTGGATTCCCGCCTGCGCGGGAATGACGGATCAAGCAAATAACCAGGGTTGCGACGCTTTATGCTTCTCTTCAAACGCTTTGATTTTGTCTGCATGTTGCAGCGTCAGGCCAATTTCATCCAGGCCGTTCAGCAGGTTGTGCTTGCGGGTTGGCGTAATATCAAAGCTGAATGACTGGCCAGAGGACGTAGTCACGATTTGTGCTTCCAAATCCACATTCAGCGTGTAGCCCTCATTGGCGAAGCATTCTTTAAACAGGTTATCGACTTGCTCAGCAGAAGCCACAATCGGCAAAATACCGTTTTTGTAGCAGTTATTAAAGAAAATATCCGCAAAGCTAGGTGCAATGATCACACGGAAACCCTGATCTTCAATCGCCCAAGGCGCATGCTCACGTGAAGAGCCACAACCGAAGTTGTCGCGGGCCAGCAGTACTTGCGCACCCTGGTAACGTGGCTGGTTGAGGACAAAATCCGGATTCAATGGACGGGTACTGCAATCCATGCCAGGCTCGCCATAGTTGGTATAACGCCATTCATCAAACAGGTAAGGACCAAAACCAGAACGTTTGATTGACTTCAAAAACTGTTTCGGAATAATCGCGTCGGTATCCACATTGGCACGGTCCAGTGGACACACGAGGCCATTTAAAGTAGTAAATGCTTTCATAATCTTCTCCTCTTATGCGCTGCGCACATCCACAAAGTGGCCTGCAATCGCCGCAGCAGCAGCCATTTCCGGGCTGACCAGGTGCGTACGGCCACCCGGGCCCTGACGGCCTTCAAAGTTACGGTTAGAGGTCGAGGCACAACGCTCGCCTGGGCTCAATCGGTCTGAGTTCATGGCGAGGCACATGGAGCAGCCTGGCTCACGCCATTCAAAACCGGCTTCAATAAAGATTTTATCCAGGCCTTCAGCCTCTGCCTGGCGCTTCACCTGCCCAGAACCGGGCACCACCATGGCGAGCTTGATATTGCCAGCCACTTTCTTGCCTTTGGCCACACTGGCCGCCGCGCGCAAATCCTCAATACGGGAGTTGGTGCAAGAGCCGATAAAGATTTTATCCAGTTGAATCTGGTCAATGGGCGTATTCGCGGTCAGCCCCATATATTTGAGGGCGTTCTCAATACTGGTACGTTTGGTCGCATCGGCTTCCTGCGCCGGATCCGGCACAGTAGAACCAATAGGCAATACTTGCTCAGGCGAAGTGCCCCAAGTCACTTGTGGCGCGATCTCGGCGCCGTTCAATACCACCACTGTATCAAATGTGGCGTCGACATCAGAGCTTAGCGTTTTCCAGTAAGCCACTGCTTTAGTCCAATTGTCACCTTTAGGCGCATGCAAACGGCCCTCAAGATAAGCAGCCGTTTTTTCATCTGGCGCCACCAGGCCAGCACGGGCACCTGCTTCAATCGCCATGTTACACAGCGTCATGCGGCCTTCCATGGACAAGCCACGGATTACTTCGCCGCCAAATTCGATGGCGTAGCCTGTGCCGCCAGCGGTACCGATTTTACCGATGATGGCCAGTGCCACGTCTTTTGCGGTAACGCCTTTGCCTAATTGGCCATCCACACGCACCAGCATGCTTTTTGATTTTTTAGCCACCAGCGTTTGTGTCGCCAACACGTGCTCAACCTCTGAGGTACCAATACCGTGGGCTAATGCGCCAAATGCACCATGAGTTGAGGTATGGCTGTCACCACAGACCACTGTCATACCTGGCAAGGTGGTGCCATTCTCAGGCCCGATGACATGGATAATGCCCTGGTCTTTGTTTTTGAACGGGAAATACACCAAAGCACCAAATTCTTTAATGTTATTGTCCAGCGTTTCCACCTGTAGGCGTGAGATCGGGTCTTCAATGCCTTTATCCCAATCTTTGGTTGGCGTATTATGGTCTGGGTTGGCCACAATGCTGGAATTACGCCATGGCTTGCGGCCAGCCATGCGCAGCCCTTCAAACGCCTGCGGGCTGGTGACTTCGTGCACCAGGTGACGATCGATATAAATCAAACAGGTGCCGTCAGTATCCTCACGCACCACATGCGATTCCCACAATTTGTCGTACAGCGTTTTGCCTGCCATGACAGTTCCTTTCTCACCACGCAAATATTTATAAAACTCGCGCAGAATACCTAAGTTTCAATACCCTTACAAGAAGATAGTTTATACTAGTATTAACACTAATAGGATAAACAAATCAAATGGATACAAGACGACAGGAACTGGCAGAATTTCTACAAGCCATGCGCCAACGTGGCACCCCTGAAGAATTTGGATTCCCCTCTGGTTCACGTCGTCGAACGCAAGGCTTGCGCCGCGAAGAGGTCGCCCAACTCGCTGGCATCAGTGCAACTTGGTACACGTGGATAGAACAAGCACGTGAAGTGAATGTATCGGCTGAAGCGCTAGACAGATTGGCAACTGCTCTAAAGCTCAGCAAATCAGAACGCAGCTATTTATTTGACATGGCAGACCGGCGTGACCCGCAGGCCCATCAAAGTGAAGTAGATACAGCACCGGAAACACTGGTCACGATGCTGTCACAAATCCAAATACCCGCCTATGTCATGGGGCGCACATGGGATATCCTGGCCTGGAATACGCCTGCAGGTCATTTATTTACCGGTTTGCTCGATATCGCCTGGCCGGAATCGCAACGCCCTAACCTACTGCGCTTTGTATTTGCGAACCCGCAAGCCAGGCAATTTGTAGTGAATTGGGAAATGCGGGCACGTAGACTGGTCGCTGAATTCAGGGCAGACTGCCGTTCCCGACTCGAAGAGCCTGAGG
>DATMSK010000267.1:0-3128 GCA_035565395.1 Methylophilus sp.
AACTTATTCGCTAAGGAGAATTGAACATGAATATTCGTCCCCTGTATGACCGCGTTATTGTCAAGCGAGTCGAACAACAACGGACGACCGCTTCCGGCATCGTAATCCCTGATACCGCCGCAGAAAAACCCGAGCAGGGAGAAGTGATTGCTGTGGGCGGCGGCAAACAGCTGCAAGATGGCAGTTTGAGACCATTGGAAGTGAAAGTGGGCAACCATATCCTGTTTGGCAAATACGCTGGCCAGACCGTCAAACTGAATGGCGAGGAGCTGTTGGTCATGCGCGAGGAAGACATTCTCGGCGTGATTGAATCCAGCGCTAATGATCTCAAGAAAGTCGCTTAATCACTGCACTGCTAATACAGAAAGGAGAATAAACGATGGCAGCAAAAGATGTGAAATTTCATGACCATGCCCGCACTAAAATTGTCAAAGGAGTGAATATTCTGGCCGATGCGGTCAAGGTTACCTTGGGGCCAAAAGGGCGTAATGTCGTGCTGGAGCGCAGTTTTGGCGCACCAGTGATTACCAAAGATGGCGTCTCCGTAGCCAAGGAAATTGAACTCCAGGACAAACTGGAAAACATGGGCGCACAAATGGTCAAACAAGTCGCCTCCAAAACGGCTGACGTGGCGGGTGACGGTACGACTACCGCCACCGTGCTGGCCCAGGCCATTGTGCAGGAAGGTATGAAATCGGTTGCCTCCGGCATGAACCCCACAGACTTGAAGCGTGGGATTGATAAAGCCGTGACGGCGCTGGTGGATGAGCTTAAATCCATGTCCAAAGCCATCACCACCCATAAAGAAATTGCCCAGGTCGGTGCGATTTCTGCCAACTCTGACCATGCCATTGGCCAGATCATCGCCGATGCCATGGAAAAAGTGGGCAAGGAAGGCGTGATTACCGTGGAAGAAGGCAAGTCTATGCAAAATGAGCTGGATGTGGTCGAAGGCATGCAGTTTGACCGTGGTTATATCAGCCCCTATTTCATCAACAATCCTGACAAGCAGGTGGCGGCACTTGATGAGCCCATGATTCTGCTTTACGACAAAAAAATCAGCAATATCCGTGACTTGTTGCCCACATTGGAAAATGTCGCCAAAGCCAACAAACCGTTGCTGATCATTGCCGAAGATGTGGAAGGTGAAGCCCTGGCAACCCTGGTGGTCAACAGCATGCGCGGCATCCTGAAAGTGATTGCTGTAAAAGCGCCTGGCTTTGGTGACCGCCGTAAAGCCATGTTGGAGGATATTGCCGTCCTGACCGGGGCCACTGTGGTTTCCGAAGAAACCGGCATGCAACTTGAAAAAGTGACCCTTGAACACCTGGGCCACGCTAAACGCGTCGAAGTGCAAAAAGAGAATACCATCATCATTGATGGCGCTGGCGATGCAGCCAAGATTAAAGCCCGCGTGCAGTCCATTCGCACTCAAATCGAGGAAGCCACCTCAGAGTATGACAAGGAAAAACTGCAAGAGCGCGTGGCCAAACTGGCGGGCGGCGTCGCAGTGATTAAAATCGGTGCTGCCACCGAAGTCGAAATGAAAGAGAAAAAAGACCGCGTGGATGATGCCCTGCACGCCACCCGCGCAGCGGTGGAAGAAGGTATCGTCCCAGGCGGCGGTGTGGCTCTGCTGCGTGCCCGCAGCCGCATTAGCGCACTTAAAGGCGAGAACGATGACCAGGAAGCGGGTATCCGTATTGTGTTGCGTGCAATAGAAGAGCCCTTACGCGCGATTGTGAAAAATGCCGGTGAAGAGCCTTCTGTCGTCATCGCCAAAGTGCTTGAAGCAACTGGCAATATCGGCTACAACGCCGCAACCGGTGAATATGTGGATATGGTAGAAACCGGTGTGGTAGACCCGACCAAGGTGACCCGCACTGCGCTGCAAAATGCAGCCTCGATTGCCGGGCTGATTTTGACTACCGACGCCACCGTGGCTGAGTTGCCTAAAGAGGAGAAAAAGGCCTCGGCTGTGCCTGAGATGGATTACTAATTCGGTAACAACCAGTATCTATATTTCAAGCCCCGCAAGGGGCTTTTTTTATAGCTCTACCATTGTCAAACAGGATGCTAGATGCCAGACGACACTACGTCAGAACGCTCATTCATGGCGCAAGCCTAGACAGAAAGCAAGTTTGTTATTCCATCCAGGCCGACGACATTAAGCGCATACATGGCCTGTTCCTGCACCACAGATTTGGCGTGATAAGCCACGCCCACCTCAGCCACGGCCATCATTTTGAGGTCATTGGCACCGTCACCAATCGCGATGGTTTGTGAGGATGACAGACCCAACTGATCGCGTAATCTGATCAGTTCATCTGCCTTACGCTGGGCATCGACAATGTCACCCACGATATTACCGGTCAGTTTGCCATCGACGATTTCCAGCGTATTGGAGACAGCGTAATCCAGCCCCAGTGTGTCTTTGACATAATTGGCAAAAAAGGTGAAGCCACCAGACACCACCATGGTTTTGATCCCGTGCTGTTTGCAGGCATTGATCCACGCCTGCGCACCGGGATTAAAGCTTAAACGCTCGTCAATGACACGTTGAAGTGCAGTTTCAGGCAAGCCTTTAAGCAGGGCAACCCGTTTGCGCAAGCTGGCGGCAAAGTCTAATTCACCGCGCATGGCCGCTTCTGTAATTTCAGCCACTTGCGGCTTGAGGTTCATCATGTCTGCAATTTCATCAATGCACTCTATCGCAATCAGGGTGGAGTCCATGTCCATGACGCACAAACCCATTTTCTGCAATCGATGTGCATCTTGTACCAAGGCGCAATCTATCTGCTGGCTGGCACAAAAAGTTTTAACGTCGATGTAGTCACCCTCTGCCACCGGCAAGTAGTAAGCATGTTGGGACACTTGCATAAACTGCGTGTGTCCGCCAACCAAGCCATGGATATGAGACAAATGCGCCATGCTGATGGCAGGACCTTGAACCACTAAACGCATGATAAAAATCACTAATTAAACAAAAGCGCGATTATACCAGTTGCCTCCCCAAACGCTGAGTAAAGGCTGGTTTTAAGGAGTATTTCCGTTTTTGGATTAGCGCAAGCAATGATATGCTTTCATGCAAATTAAAAACCCCCGGGAAAAGTAATGAAACAAGACGC
>DATMSK010000268.1:0-8233 GCA_035565395.1 Methylophilus sp.
AAATGATTCAGTCGCTGATTGAACAATGCCCAATCCTTTTAAAGGGGCAATGGCAAGTAAACTCATTGCCGCCATTGAAAACATTGTGGCAACAGCTGGGTATTGAGAATGCCGATGTGGCGGCCATCCTCTGTGCAAGGCGAAGCTGGCCATCCACTCGCCCTACATTCTGCCTGTTACCTGTGCATCTGGGTCTTCGGCGCGATACCTTCAGCCTGCAATCGGTCGTTACCCTCACCGCTGACGAATATGCTGCATTAACTGAACGTCTAAAAAATCACTTCAGTGATGACTTGGTGGTACACACAGATGAGAGCCAGCGTTATTGGTGGATCCGGCCTTTGCGTGATATGGACGCCTATGCCAGATGGCCACAGGACTGCTTGTATCAACAGGCATTTCAATGGCAGCCGCAAGGTGCAGATGCCTCTGTCATCAGGCAGTGGACCAATGAAATGCAAATGCTGTTACATGATATGACCTATGCGCCTGCTGGCGGTCATGGGCCGGATGTATTGAATAGTTTGTGGTTTGCTAGTGTTGGTGATCTTCCCCAATCGCCATCTTCAGCGGCAATCATCGGCGGGCAGGGCGCTATTTTTTCCGGCTTGCTAGCCAGCCAATTGCCGGGAGTGCAATCTAACAGCATGGCTACCATGTGGGCAGACAAGAAAATAACGAATGCAGTATGGGTGGCAGATCAATGGCAGAGCGTCGATTGGGCCGATATTGCTGATGCCATACAAACTGGGCAAGTTTCGGAATTGAATGTGGTGCTCCCTTTTGCTGAGCGCAGCGTCCACATACAGTATAAAAAACAATTTCGCTGGCAATTCTGGCGAAAAGCATACACATTGGAAACGTTGTTACAGCAGTTAGAAACGACATTGTCCACCATCAGGTAAATAGTCTCCGTGACGAGGTCCATGGACATCAGATGAAAATTCAACAAAGAACCTATTCAAACAGTAATTTTGAGACCCTGTTGGCGCAGGGTTTGCCACCCTTGCTGGCACGGCTGCTGGCAGCAAGGGCGGTCAGCGCGGATGACTGGGTCTTACAAGAGATGCCTCATTTGCTCAAGCCAGATGCACTTACCGGCGCTACCCAGATGGCGCAATTGCTGGCAGATGCGATTGCACAACAAAAGCGCATCCTGATCATTGGCGATTATGATGCGGATGGCGCTACCGCAACCAGCGTTGCCATGCGTGGCTTGCTTATGATGGGTGCCCAGGTGGATTTTCTAGTCCCCAACCGATTTGAATATGGATACGGCCTGACGCCAGAAATCGTCGCCTTGGCAGCGACACAGCAGCCCGATGTGATTTTAACTGTGGATAACGGTATTGCCAGCATTGATGGCGTGATAGCTGCAAAAGCACTAGGGATGCAAGTGCTGATTACTGATCACCATTTGCCCGCAGAACAAACACCCGCCGCGGATTGCATCGTTAACCCCAATCAGCGGGGATGTGATTTCCCCAGCAAACATTTAGCAGGGGTAGGCGTCATGTTCTATGTACTGATCGCCTTGCGTGCCGAGCTTAAGCAGCGTGGCATGCTGGCAGAAGACCGGGTGCATTTGGGCAGTTTGCTTGATTTGGTCGCTCTGGGTACGGTGGCCGATCTGGTCAAGCTGGATGCCAATAACCGCATCCTGGTCAGGCAAGGACTTAAACGCATCAGGCAAGGACAGTCTTGTCCTGGCATTCTAGCTATTCTCAAACTCGCAGGGCGTGACCCTGAACAAGTCAATGCACAAGACCTAGGGTTTTACGTGGGCCCACGTCTCAATGCGGCCGGCAGGCTGGACGACATGACCATAGGCATACGCTGCCTGCTTGCTGAAACGCCGCAAGAGGCCATGCAATATGCGCAGCAATTGCATGTGCTGAATGCAGAGCGCAAACAGATTGAAGCCGAAATGCAATGGGATGCCATGGCAGACCTCTCACAAGACTTTAAAGACACGCAATACACGATTAGCGTTTTCCAGCCAGACTGGCATCAGGGTGTGATCGGGATCCTGGCTTCTCGCATCAAGGAGCGCTTCCATCGTCCGGTCATTGCTTTTGCGGATGCCGGAGATGGGCTCATCAAAGGCTCTGGCCGCTCCATTGCCGGTTTGCATCTGCGCGATGCCTTGGACCTCGTTACCAAGCAACAGCCTGATTTGATTGTCAAATTCGGAGGGCATGCGATGGCTGCTGGCTTGAGTATCCGTGCGACGGATTTTATGCGCTTTCAGCACACTTTTGAGCAGGTGGTACAAAGCCTGATTAATGCAGAAACCTTGCAGGAAGTTCTGGAGACCGATGGCGGACTGGAGGTGCATGAAATGACCATGCAAACAGCAGAACTATTGACGCAGCAAGTCTGGGGCCAAGGGTTTCCGCAGCCGGTATTTTATGACCGTTTCCAGGTAGTGCAGCAAAAGGTCCTGGGTGAAAAGCATTTGAAGTTGCGCCTGCAAAAACATAACCAGCAGTTTGAAGCCATTTATTTCCGGCATGCAGAGTTGTTGCCAGAGCAGATAGAAATTGCATATGCCTTGCAAGTGAATGAGTTTAATGGCAACCGCAATTTGCAGTTACAAGTGATGCATGCGGTGACCGCCTAAGTGGTGGCTTGTAATTAGCCTTAGAGAGTCTGCCCTAAATACGGTAAAATACAGCCTTCATTCAAGAGGTTAAGCATGGCTCGCCCATTTAAATCCCCCAAAACTGTCTCCGGGACACGTCCCCAAAAAGAGCAAATACCGCTAGCGGAAACTGCGGAAGGTGTAGACGCACCGTCTGTGCCACGTTCGGGGCAACGTTTACACAAGCTGTTGGCGTTGGCAGGGTTTGGCTCACGCCGCGATATGGAAACGCTGATTGAATCAGGCCGTATCACGATTAATGGCCAGGTTGCACAGGTTGGCGCAGTAGTGGATGAGCACGATATCGTACGCCTTGATAGCCGTATCCTGCATTTGCCGTTTGAAGCGGAGTTGCCGCAAGTCTTGTTATATCACAAGCCAGAAGGCGAGTTGGTGAGTCAGGATGACCCAGAAGGGCGTGCTACCGTATTTGATAAGCTGCCACGCATCAAACAGGGCAAGTGGATCGCGATTGGCCGTCTGGATATGAATACCAGCGGCTTGCTGATTTTTACCAACTCCGGTGAGCTGGCTAACCACTTTATGCACCCACGCTATGAGGTAGAGCGCGAGTATGCGGTGCGTATCTTGGGAGAGCTCACGCCCGAGCAGATGTCACAATTGACGCATGGCATCGAGCTTGAAGATGGCCCAGCCAATTTTGAGAGCATTTATGCCAATGGTGGTGAAGGTGCCAACAAGTGGTATCAGGTCGTGATTAAAGAAGGCCGTAACCGCGAAGTGCGCCGCTTGTTTGAGGCTTTCCACTTGCCAGTCAGCCGTTTGATGCGGGTGCGGTTTGGCCCGATTGCGCTGCCTCCGCGCCTTAAGCGTGGCACCATGCTAAAGCTGGAACAGAAACAAGTCGTCGCTTTGCTGGAATGGGCAGGCTTGCCAGTACCGCGCAAACCGCTTAAGCAAATGAGTCCGCATGATCGTGACCGTGCCACCCGCGTGTTTACGCCTAAAGTGCGCAAACAGCGCCGTAGCCTCTTGGATGCGGCAAATACTCCTGCTGGCACGCAACAAGAGCGTCCTGCACGTGCGCCTTCTGGTAATCGCCGTATTCGTCAGGATTCAGATTTGAAACAGGCTTCGCTGCAAAATGCACGCATCAACAGCGGTGCCAAAAAACGTAGTGACCGTAATCGTGGTCGGGGTTAAGCTGCTGGTGATAATAAAAAGCACTTCTGATGGAAGTGCTTTTTTTATGACTGGCATTGCCGTGTTTTTTCGGCTTGCTGGTTTATTGAACCTGCAAACCAGCCTCAATTAAATCCTCTTTCGTCAGCATAAACACAAACTGGTCGCCAGCACTGGTGTCCAGCCAGGTGAATGGCAAGTCAGGATAGGCTTCGTGTAAAGCATCCCGGTTATGACCGATTTCCACGACCAGGATGCCGCCATCATTTAAGTATTCGGCCGCCTGCGTCAGTAAAGTATGCGTATGATCCAGTCCGGCAACGCCGCTGCCTAACGCCAGTTGAGGTTCTTTGCGGTATTCTTCAGGCAGTTCAGACATGCTAGGCGCATCCACGTAAGGTGGGTTGCTGATAATCACATCGTATTTACGGCCCTTAAGCGCGGTAAACATATCTGATTGTACGGCTTGAATCTGGTGTTCAAGTCCGTAGCGGCCAATGTTGATATTGCAGACGTCGATGGCGTCAGGTGAAATATCTACGACATCAATATGTGCATTGGGAAAGGCGTCGGCCAACAAGACGCCCAGGCAGCCAGAACCCGTACAAATATCAGCCGCTGATTCCACCATCTCGGGGAATTCAACCCAAGGCTGCAATCCGTCTTCCAGTAACTCTGCAATAAATGAGCGTGGCACAATCACGCGCTCATCGACATAGAACTTGAATCCGCGTAACCAGGCTTCATTGACCAGGTAGGCGGTCGGGATGTGGTCGGTGACACGTTTTTCGATCAGGGTGGCCAGATGTTGACTCTCTTCTGTAGTCAAGCGTGCATCCAGGAAGTTATTCAGTGTGTCGTGCGGTAAATGTAGCGCGCTCATGATCAGCCAAACGGCCTCGTCATAGCTGTTATCGGTACCGTGACCGTAAAAAATATCGGAGTTTTCAAAGCGGCTGACGGCATAACGCAGCCAGTCGCGGATAGTCTGTAAATTAGTCGTCATATTATTTCAGCAACAATAATTCCATGGTGCGTTTATAAGTTTCCTTCAGTGGCTCAATATCTGCCACGGCCACGCATTCGTTCAGTTTATGGATCGTGGCATTGAGTGGACCGAACTCAATCACTTCTTTGCAGATATCGGCAATAAAGCGGCCATCAGAGGTGCCTCCAGTGGTTGAAAGCTCGGGGCTTACGCCATAACTTTGCTCTATGGCCTGGCTAATGGCGGCAACCAGTTCGCCACGTGGGGTAATGTAAGACTGGTTGTGTTCCCATTCAAGGCTATAGTCAAAACCATGGCTATCCAGGATGGCATGTACGCGTGAACGCAGGCTTTGCTCGGAGCTGCCTTGGCCGTCCACTTCCGGACAATAGCGGAAGTTGAACAGGATTTCGACTTCCCCAGGCACAACATTGGTTGCACCGGTACCGCCATTCATATTGGAAATTTGCCACGAAGTAGGCGGGAAATATTCATTACCGTTATCCCACACCGTTTCCACCATGTCTTTGATGGCGGGCGCGGCCAGGTGAATCGGGTTTTTGACCAGGTGCGGGTAGGCGATATGGCCCTGGATACCCTTGACCGTCAGCTTGCCCGATAGTGAACCACGTCGGCCATTCTTGATCATATCGCCTACCAGCTTGTTACTGGTGGGTTCGCCGACGATACAGTAATCAAAGGTTTCCCCACGCGCTTGCAGGGCTTCGACGACTTTAACGGTGCCTTCAATCGCAATACCTTCTTCATCTGAAGTGATCAGCAGGCCAATGGAGCCAGAATGGTCTGGATGCTCGGCAATAAACTCTTCGATGCTGGTAATAAAAGCCGCCAGAGACGTTTTCATGTCGGCGGCACCACGCGCATAGAGCATGCCATCTTTAATCGTTGGCTCAAAGGGCGGGGTATGCCATTGGTCCAGTGGGCCGGTAGGCACGACGTCCGTGTGTCCGGCAAATACAATCAATGGGCCAGCGGTGCCCCGGCGTGCATAAAAGTTATCCACCTGGCCAAAGCGCATACGCTCAATCTTGAATCCCAAGGGTTCCAGTCGCGCAATCATGGTTTCCTGGCAGTCGGCATCTTCCGGTGTCAGTGAGCGGCGTTTGAGGAGGTCAATCGCAAGGTCCAGTGTTTTTGACATAAACTTATTCTTTGGCAAACAGTTGGGCGTACTCGGCTTCATTAAAACCGAGGGCAATGATTTTGTCGTTTTTGACCACAATAGGGCGTTTAATAACAGAGGTTTTTTCTTGCATTAAACGCAACGCCGAAGCGGCATCCGTGACTGCATTTTTTTCGGTATCTGTCAGGTTGCGCCAGGTCATACCACTGCGATTGACCAGCTTTTCCCACGGTTGCTGTTGCAGCCAGGATTGTGCCGTTTCGGTGTTCAGGCCCAGCTTTTTAAAGTCGTGGAATTCATAGGCGACTGCATGCTGCTCCAGCCAGTCACGGGCTTTCTTGACGGTGTTGCAATTAGGGATGCCGTACAGTTTCATGGCGGTCTATCGGGTAAAAAACCTTATTTTACCAGCCCGTGCCAAGGGCGTTGCAATTTATTCTCGCGGGTAGCTGACTTTAGAACAGGCTTTGGGTTGTTGATTTCAGTTGAAGCTCGCTGAATACATCAAACAGGAATTTTTGCTCTACCGGTTTGGAGAAGAGAAAGCCCTGCATCTGGTCACAGCCAATGCTGACCAAGGCCTGCCGTTGGTCTTCGTCCTCCACACCTTCTGCCACCACATTTAAATCCAGTGCATGTGCCAGTTTTACAATTGCTTCTACAATTGAAAGCGAAGTACGTGAAGCCGCGACTCCCTTTGTCAGGGTGCGGTCCAGTTTCACTTCGCTGATTTCGAGGTCTTGCAAGTGCATCAGGCTAAAAGGATGTAAGCCAAAATCATCGAGGGAAATTTTCAGTCCCTGGTTCTTAAAGTGACGCAAGGTCTCCTTGAATTGGGCCTGGTGATGGATGGCATTGGTTTCAGAGACTTCGAGAATCAGGTTGCGTGCCTCGACTTCATGGGATTCCATGATGGACTGGATGAGCGAGCCGAGTTGCTTGTTACGGAATTGCTGGTTAGACATGTTGACCGAGATGCTCAAGTCAATACCGCGGTCACGTGCCAGTTTGATGGTGCTGCACGCTTGGGAAATGACCCAGGCATTGATTTCCTCAATCATGCCAAAACGTTCGGCGGCTTCAATAAAACTATTTGGCGACAGCAGGCCACGTGTAGGATGCTGCCAGCGCAGGAGTGCCTCTGCGCCATGAACCAGCCGGGTCAGTGAGTCTACTTTGGGCTGAAATAGTAATCTGAACTCTTGTTCGGTAATCGCTTTTTTGAGCTCCACACGTGTTTGCTGCATTTCATCGGAAGCCTGCTCGATTTCCGCATCAAAAAAACGGTACTGATTTTTGCCATTTTCCTTGGCTTTGTACATCGCGGCATCGGCGTTTAATTTGAGCTTTTGCAGGTTGCCATCCTGCGGGTACATGGACACGCCAATAGAACAGGAGATTTCAATCACGTGATCTTCGATGATAAAGACTTCACGGAGGGCATCAATAATGCGCTGGATTACAGTGACCACGCTTTGATGATTTTCGATTTCGCTGAGTACGGCGATAAACTCATCGCCGCCAGCCCGAGCCACATAATCACAATTACGGATGGCATTGCTGATGCGCTTGGAGACTTCTATCAGTAACAGGTCGCCAATGTGGTGGCCAAACTGGTCATTAACAGGCTTGAAGTGATCCAGATCGATATAAGCCAGGGCTAATGATTCGCCATTCCGGTCGCAACGTTTGGCGCTAATAATCAGGTGCTGATTCAAGGCATCGCGGTTAGGCAGGTGCGTCAGCGGATCGTAAGCCAGGAATCTTTTGTTGACTGTTTGAGTGTTGCGGAAAGTCAGCCTGCTTTGGGTAAGGTCTACATTCCGTTCATAAAAGATGACCAAAATGAATGAAGTGATAAATAGTAGTACCGGTACCAATACCAGCAGTAACACAAGATAGTTTTCGGCCTGGTCAGTTGGCTGGCCGATCAGCATGTTGTTGTGCACGATACTCAGGTTAATGGCTGTGTGGGATGCCAGGAAACCAAGCGCGATCTCGACCGAAAACATCCATTTCAAGCGGTGTAGTGCTTTTCCTTCGTAGCTTTTTAACCACAGGATGGTGACGATAGCCAATGCCGATGTCAGACAGGCGAGGAAAAGGGAGAACAATGCGGTCCAGGTGTCAATGTGGATATTAATGGCACCGGCACTGATCTGGAAAAAATAGGACAGCAGGTATCCGCTGACGCCCGCAGTTAATGAGGCATAGAGCAGGTCGCGTAGAGGCAGTTTTTTCTGGTTAGCCGTTTTAAGTAGCGATAGGGAAAGCAGATAGGCACAGAGCAGGCTGCCGATAAAATCTACCGGGT
>DATMSK010000269.1:0-26184 GCA_035565395.1 Methylophilus sp.
GGCAGAGTTTTGTGTGGCCTTCCTCCTGACCCGGAGTACAAAGGGGTTCATGGATATAATCAATTAAAATTAAAACATCCTTTTGATAGTCGCGAAGTGCCAGTTATTTATGGCGACCACGTGACGACCGATGCCGGTACCGGCTTGGTCCACACGGCAGCCGCGCACGGTAACGATGACTGGCTGGTCATGCGTGCTAACTTCCCGAATGAAAAACCGCGCGTATTGATTGGTGGCGATGGTAAGTTCTTCACTAGTGAGCTGGTTGAGTTGGCAGATATCCGCGGCCTGAGCCGTCAGGATGCCAATAAAATTATCCTGGCTAAGCTGCAGGAAAATGGCGTGCTGTTTGCCTCTGCGCGTTTAAACCACAGCTTCCCGCATTGCTGGCGCCATAAAACGCCACTCATGCAACTGGCGACGCACCAGTGGTTTATCGGCATGAACTCGGTCGGTAAAGATGGTAAAGCTTTGCGCGATCTTGCAAATATGTCTGTTGATGCGACGCAATTTTTCCCAAGTTGGGGCCGTGCACGTCTTGAAGCGATGATCAAGAACCGCCCGGACTGGTGTGTGTCACGTCAACGTAACTGGGGCGTGCCGATGCCGTTTTTTGTGCATAAAGAAACCGGTGAGCCGCACCCTCAGACCATGCAGTTGCTGGAAACCGTGCGCAAACAGGTGGAACAACAGGGCATTGAAGCTTGGTTCAGCTTAGATGGTGCTGCTTTCCTGGCGCAGCATGCGCCAGCGAATGCCGAGCAGTATAAAAAAGTCACCGATACATTAGATGTCTGGTTCGATTCTGGCGCCACGCATTACGCCGTGGTGCGTTCAGCACGGCACCCAAGCTTGTCCGCTGCCGCGAATGTGCGCGAAGCTGAACACCAGCCTGTGGCAGACTTGTATCTGGAAGGTTCAGACCAGCACCGTGGCTGGTTCCAGTCCAGCTTGCTGACGGGTTGCGCCATTGACGGCAACGCACCTTACAAAGCCTTGCTTACACATGGTTTTGTCGTGGATGGCGCCGGCCATAAAATGAGTAAATCCAAAGGCAATGTGGTTGCGCCACAAAAGGTCATGGATACTTATGGTGCGGATATTCTGCGTTTGTGGGTGGCTTCGACGGATTACTCAGGCGAGTTGACCATCAGTGATGAAATCCTCAAGCGAGTGGCCGATGGCTACCGCCGTATCCGCAATACACTACGTTTCCTGCTATCTAATCTGGCTGATTTTGATGCCAGCAAAGACCTGCTGCCCGTCGATCAGTGGCTGGAAATTGACCGTTATGCGCTACATCTGACACAGCAATTGCAGACAGGCATCCTGGCGGACTACAATAAATACGAATTCCACTTGGCCGTGCAGAAGTTTGTGAGTTTCTGTTCGGAAGACCTGGGTGGTTTCTACCTCGATATTCTCAAAGACCGGTTGTATACCAGTGGTGAAACTTCACATGCACGCCGTGCAGCACAAAGTGCCTTGCATCACATCACGCATGCCATGATGCGCTTGATGGCGCCTATCCTGAGCTTTACTGCCGATGAAATCTGGCAGACTTTGGGTCTGGATAACGTCGCGACGGTGTTTGAAGAAGATTGGTATGGTTTGCCAGCTTGTGGCTTGAGCGAATCCGTGCTCGCTGATTGGGAAAACCTGCGCCAGTTCCGCGATATTGCTAACAAGAAAATAGAAGAAAAGCGTGGTGAAGGCGTGGTTGGTTCTTCGTTGCAGGCTGAGCTGGATATTCATGTGGATGGCAACCTGTATGATTCACTCAGTCGCTTTGGCGAGGATTTGAAATTCGCATTGATTACCTCACGTGCGAACGTTTATAAGCAGGTCGGTGCCGGTGTGAGTGTAGACGTCAAATCAAGCGCAAATGCAAAATGCGACCGTTGCTGGCATTACCGCGCTGATGTGGGGAGAGATGCTGCGCATCCGACCATTTGCGGCCGTTGCGTAAGCAACCTGTTTGGCAAAGGTGAAGTGCGCACCTATGCCTAAATTGCGCTCAGCCTTACCGTGGTTACTATTGAGCGCGATTGTGATCGCGCTCGATCTCTATACCAAGCACTTGGTCCAACAAGCGTTTGTTTATGGAGAGCATGTGCCAGTGACCGGGTTCTTTGACCTGGTCCGCTATCACAATACCGGCGCGGCTTTCAGCTTTTTAGCGAATGCGGGTGGCTGGCAGCATGGCTTCTTTACGGCGGTGTCTACCCTGGCCTCTGCAGTGATGGTGTATCTGCTGGTTAAGCATCCAGAGAAAAGATTGTTTTGCTTTGGCTTGGCGTTGGTATTGGGTGGTGCTTTGGGCAATCTTTATGACCGGTTGACTTTGGGTTACGTGGTGGACTTTTTGCTGTTTTATTATCAGCAATGGGCATGGCCAGCCTTTAATGTCGCAGATAGTGCCATTTGTGTCGGGGTCGCTTTGCTGATGCTGGATAGTTTTAAGCAACCCAATACGTAATTGCTCTAAGATACTCCAAACCTCAGGAAAGGGCGCTGTGATGGATGGGTTGAGCTATCGCTTCAATGATGTCATCAAGCTTTGGGTTGGCAGTAAAAGTACCTGGCATTACGTCAGTTTGCCACAGGGGATGTCCGACGAAATTCATACCCTGAGCCAATATCATCAAACCAAGCGTCGTGGCTGGGGCGCGGTTAAAGTGGACGTCAGCGTGAAGGATCAGCAATGGCAAACCTCCATCTTTCCTGCGTTTGACAATCAACGCTATGCCCTGTTTTTAAAGGCGGATGTACGCAAGCAGCTGGGTGTGGCTGTTGGCAGCGAAGTCACCGTTACATTGAAAATTCTTTTTTAGGCGTCATGGGCTCGGCTTGTGCTGTTGCCAACAACTCTTGAATATCTTCTATTGGCATTGGTCTGCCAAGCAAAAAGCCCTGAATGCAATCACAGCCGACCTGGCGTAAGAAGTCGAGCTGGGCCTGAGTTTCAACGCCCTCAACCACAACCGAAATGCCGAGGATGCCAGCTGTTTTGATGATGGTGCTCACAATTTCACTGTCTGCACTGCTTTCTGGGACATCCACCATAAATGCACGGTCTATCTTGAGTTCATCAATCGGTAACTGCTTGAGTTTAAATAGTGACGAATTGCCTACGCCGAAATCATCCAGTGAAATGCGTACGCCAAGTGCTTTGAGCTGTTTAAGAATTTCCAAGGCCTGTTCTTCATGCTCAAACACGGCACTTTCAGTGATTTCGAGGGTGATGCATGCGGGCGGGATGGCATATTGCTTCAAGTGTTGAGCGATCCTTAGTGGCAAGCTATGGTCACGGAATTGTCTTGGCGAGATATTAATCGACAGTCCAACCGGTTGGCTGCTTTTGCTGGAGAGTGCCGCCAATTGGCGGAAGGCTTCGGCAACTACCCACTCCCCCAATGGCAGGATCAGGCCTGACTGCTCGGCGTAAGGGATAAATTCGCCTGGGGAAATGATATCGCCTTTATGCGTCTTCCAGCGGATGAGTGCCTCAATTTTGGCGATGCGCGGTTGGGTATTTTTATCAAGGCAAAAAATAGGTTGGAATTGCAGAAAGAATTCCTGTCTGCGAATGGCCTTGCGCAATTGCACATCCAACTTAAACCGGTTCTGGGCCAGTTTGGTTTGTTCTTTACTATAGAACATGAATAAATGTTGGCTGGAACGCTTGGCATGAGCCAGGGCGGTATTGGCATTCCGTGCAAGCTGTTCGCTATTGTTAGCGTCCCTTGGGTAAAGGCTGATCCCGATGCAGGCATCCAATATCAGCTCGTGGTTTTCAATGGTAATAGGTTTATGCACGATTTTGCAGAGGTTGTGCGCCAGGTGCACCAGCTCCGCATCGGTTTTACGCCGTGTGATAATCAGTGCAAACTTGTCACCGTGCACGCGCCCCAGTTCACCACAGTCATGGGCAATGTATTGCAGGCGTTGCGCGGTTTCAATCAAAAAGAGGTCACCGGTTTTGTGGCCAAAACTATCGTTAATGCTTTGAAAATGCTTCAGGTCTATCATTAGCAAGGCCACCATGCCACTCTCGCTGGCAGCGCCAATAATGGCATGCTCCAGTAAATTCAGCATGGCAAGCCGGTTAGGCAGGTGGGTAAGAGGATCATGCCGCGACAACTGCTGGTACTCCAGCTCTTTTTCAGCAAGTCGTTTCTCGGCTCGCAATAACCGCTCACTCTCTTGCAGCAAAATGCTCTGCCGGATAGTTGCAAAAATAAGGATGACGGTTACCGAACCGATGGCAATATGATACGCATAAGGGTGTGGGCCGCTTTGCCACCAGATGAGCATTAATGTGCTGATGCTGAATGTAAAAGCGATCACCGGAATCCAGCTACGGAGCCGTCGGCACTGTCGGTGATAAACCGCACTTTTGGTGATACGCACTTGCCAGCCATAGAGGCCGGTCGCGATAAGCAGGTCAGCAGCAGAGAATCCATAGTTGATCCACAAACTGGTTTGCGGCGTGCGGTTGAGTGCGTTCAGGTTCCATTGCATCCAGCATATGCCGAGCAGTGAGAGTCCCGCACTCAGCATTAACCAGGGCTTCATGCAGGTGGGCCTTAAATAGGGGATCAACAACAGTGAAACCAGCGCCGCGCTGAGCATGCTGGCGGGATATGCGGTGAGTACCGTTAATTCCAGCGGGCTGACTGCTGTGGCCTGGGGCAAGTAAGAAATCAAGATATACCCTATCACGGCGACACTAAAGGAGAGGGCATCTACTGTAAAGGCCAGCGTTTTAGCGCGGGACAGCTGGCTGCGAAGGGCAACCACAAAGCCTATGATGAGGCAGGGGCCCATCAACGGGTAAAAGAGATCAGATTGTGCCGGAAAAGTGGTTTGATCGGTCAGGACTTCAAATATCCATAACAGGCCGCCGGTAAAGTAAGAAAGCGCACCAATCACAAACCAGCGTTTGCAGGGGCGATGTGACGGATTGGCACGCAGGTAGCCGAGTGTGGCAAGGATCAGGCAGGCGGTAATGGTGGAAAACCAATGAATGTTATCCAGCCATAACGCGGTTTCGGGCGTTGCGTTAATTGTTGCCAGCAGGCAAACCAATGAAACAGATAAAGCAACAACAATGACTTGACGAGAAAGTGTCATGAAGCCCCCTTGTTTTTACCAATTCTAACAAGGGGTTAGAAAAAAACTAGTCCCTCCTGAGAAATAACTTCACGAGTTCAACCACGGTAAAACAGATTGCACCCATCAGCACGCCTATAGCCGCATTGATCAATAAAGACCAGTGCGGTAATTGGGCGACCAGCGCGTGCAGTGGGTGAATGCCATGTGCAAGAATGCCGCCCCCGACCAGAAACATGGCCGCGGTGCCGAGTACACTGAGCAAGCGCATCAAAGAAGGGACAACTTGCACCAAGCCACTGCCGAATTTTCGTGTGGATTGTGGCAATACCCCTTGGCCTTGTCGCTGCATAAGCCACAGGCCAATATCATCCAGTTTGACAATCAGGGCGACGATGCCGTAGACGCCAATGGTCATGAGCACAGCAATTAAAGACAGCACAACGATGCGTTGTGTCAGCGCCGCTTCTGCAACCACGCCCAATGCAATGACAATGATTTCGGCTGAAAGGATAAAGTCAGTGCGCACGGCACCTTTGATTTTTTCCTTTTCAAGCGCAACTAAATCGGTTTTTGGCTGTTGCAGGGCCGCGTGCAACACCTGTGTATGCACATCTTCCTTTTCGATATGACGAAGCTTATGCCAAATTTTTTCAAAGCCTTCAAAACACAAAAAGGCTCCGCCCAGCATCAGTAGCGGCGTGATTAGCCAAGGCAGAAATGCACTGATTAATAAGGCCGCAGGTACCAGTATCAGTTTGTTAATCAATGAACCACGTGCCACGGCCCAAACCACAGGCAACTCTCTTTGTGCCGCAATCCCGGTCACTTGCTGGGCATTGAGCGCCAGGTCATCTCCCAGTACGCCCGCCGTTTTCTTGGCAGCCAACTGGCTCATGACCGATACGTCATCGAGCATGGTGGTGATGTCATCAAGTAATGCCAATAGGCTGGATGCGGCCATGGTTTGTCCTGTGTCAATTGAAATGCTTGTCTATTCTAAAGGATTGTCGTTAAAATGCCGGGATGATAACGGTCAAATTTCAACGTTGGATGGCGCGCATGGCCTTGATGGCAATCATGCTGGCCACGCTTATGCCAACATTGACCGTGGCTTTCCCCATGCAAAGTGGTAAAACGTTTGTGCAGGAAGTGTGTTCTTCACAGGGCAACAAACTCGTCATTCAGGTGCTGACCACACAGGGCAAACTGCGCGCCACCCTGATTGATTATCAGCCTTCGCAAAAACCAACTTCATTAAGCCACCACCTCAACCATTGCCCGTTCTGCCAGATGGCGCTGGATCAGGCGACCATCCCATCGCATAATCCTTCTTATATTCTGTTTCAGAAAGCACAGGCGCAAATCGCTTTAAGCGAGTATCAGGCACCTGTTGTTTCAAGTTTCTATCCTACTGCGCATCTCTCACGCGCGCCTCCGCTGACTCCACACTCAGTCTAATTCCGTCAGTTGGTTTGACGGCTTATGAGTCTGCCTGCAAGCCAGGCATGAATGGAGTCTCACATGATTATTATCAATCTACAGGCAATGATTTTTGCCAAACAGGTGGAGTGGAAACGACACATCACCCTCAAAGAAGTCGCTGACGCCACCGGTATCAGCCGCATGACCCTGCACCGCATGGTCAAGAATCCTACCTATAACGCTTGCACTGAGCATCTTGGCAAGTTGTGCACCTATTTTGATTGTGACATCAGCGCTTTGATCCGCTGGCAGCCAAACACGGCTGTCAGGCAAATCATTGCCGCCTGATTCACTATTCACCTGTTTGCCTGACGGTGAGCAGGTGTGCAAGTAAATATTGAGGAATAACAAAATGAATAAAACAAAAATAGGCTTGGCCATTTTATCCGCTCTGCCATACTTGGCGCACGCCGAACACGAGGGCACTGTGCACCTTGATGAGGTGAAAGTAGTGGCTAAGAAAATTAACTCTTCAACCACGCAACCGGATATCAATACAGCAAAGGAAAATTTGTCAAAAACTGCAGGCGGAACCACTGTGGTAGATATGGCAACTGTGCGTGAGGGCCGTACCAGTAATATGCAAGACACGCTGGGTATGGCAACTGGCGTACTGGCCCAGTCCCGCTTTGGTGCAGAAGAAACACGCCTATCCATTCGTGGATCTGGCTTGCAGCGTACCTTTCATGGTCGTGGCTTGAAACTCATGCAAGATGGTATTCCGACCAACCTGGCGGACGGCGGCTTTGATTTTCCGGCGATCGATCCGATGGCAACCGATTATATTGAGGTGTATCGCGGTGCAAATGCCTTGCAATATGGCTCAAGTAATTTGGGCGGCAGTATTAATTTTATTTCCCGTACTGGTTATACAGCCCCGGCGCTGGAAGTGAAAACTGAGGGTGGAAGCTATGGCTATTACCGTCTTGGTGTGAGTACGGGCGGTGTGAAAGAAAATGTGGATTATTTTGTGACTGCCAGCAAATACCACACGGATAGTTTTAGGGACAATGCCCAGCAAGGCGCAGACCGCTTGACTGGCAATGTTGGTGTGAAAATCAATGACCAGGTCGAAACGCGCTTTTACTTTGGTTATGTGAATAATGATTCACAGCTTTCAAGCAGTCTGACCAAGGCCCAGTTAAAAGACAATCCCAAACAGGCCACTGTGATTCCTGGCCAGGGCATTAACGAACGTAATATTAACGTGACCCGACTGGCAAACAAGACGACGATTTTATTTGATAGTAGCAAGTTGGAGTTGGGTGCATTTTATGCACACAAGAGCTTGTTCCACCCAATTGGCAATTTTGGGGATACCACGGGTGTGATTGATCAGGTGTCAAATGATATTGGCTTAACCGCGCGTTGGAGCCATCAGGGTGAGCTGTTCGGCATGTCGAATGAGTTCGTGGCCGGTCTTTCGCCAACCAGCGGTCGAATAGACGCTAAAAACTACGTAAACGTGAACGCTAGACGGGGCGCATTACTCAACGACTTTGACCAGAAGGCGACCAACTTTGAGAGCTATCTGGAAGACCGTTTAAGCCTGGATGATCAATGGACAGTGATCGCCGGATTGCAGTATGCGAAATCCAAGCGCGACTCTAAAGACCAATTAATCACTGCCAGTGGTGATCAGAGCGTCAATAAAACTTATAGCCAGACGAGCCCCAAGTTGGGCGTGTTGTACCAGTTGCAGCCACAGGTGCAAGTGTTTGCAAATGCCTCGCGTAGTTTTGAGCCACCCAGTTTTGGCGAGTTGAATAGCCTGGTGGTGAGCAGTTTGAAAGCGCAAAAAGGGACGACCTTTGAAATTGGGACACGCGGGAATAGTGAGTTTGTTGACTGGGATATCGCACTTTATGATGCGCGTCTGCAAGACGAATTGCTTGCAGTGGCTGCAGCAGGATCGCCGGTTGCTACGCAAACTGTGAATGCCGGAAGAACCATCCACCGTGGCCTCGAGTTCGGCCTCACTGCACGCCTGCCTTATAGCTTGCAATGGCGTTCCAGTTTGTTGGTTAATGACTTTAAACTGGACAATGACCCCACTTATGGCAGTAATCGCCTACCCGGTATCCAGCGTTCATTGTTGCGTGCCGAGTTGGTTTACCGTGGCAGTGATGTACTTGAAAACTTCTATATCGGCCCGACCATTGAGTGGTCGCCTCAGCGCTACAACGTTGATTTTGCCGAGACCCTGTATGCGGACAGTTATTTTCTATGGGGCATGAAAGCAGGTCAGAAAGTTAACCAGCACTGGTCCTGGTTTGTTGAGGGGCGGAATCTGGCTAATCAGAAGTATGCTGCGACCACCGGTGTGGCAAGAAATCAGAATGGGGCGGATGGTGCCCTGTTCCTGCCAGGTGATGGTCGTACCGCTTACCTGGGTGTGACCTGGACATATTAGTGACGAACCGGGGTGCCTGGTACCCCGGGTGATGGAGTGTTTAAATGAAATTAATCTTGAAGTTCAGCCTGTTGTTCATTGCGCTGAGCATCGCCCCTGCGTATGGCCACTCAACAGCTGCCGCAGACGACGAACAATCGGTTGCAAAAGAAATGCATGAAACCTGGGACAAGCCTAACCAGCCTTTAGTGCTGCCGGTGATTGTGATTCATCACGGCATGGCTATTGCGGACTGGATCCAGGGCGATAAAGGCGGGCGTGCTTTGCTGAAGTATCATCCTGAGCATCAGCATTGGCATACCCTGCTTTGTAGTGGGGCGGAGTTGACGGCACCTCGGCATTTGCAGGAGGCCGGCATGTCAGCGGCTGATGCGCAGTCGCTCGCACTTTTACTGCAACAGCAAGAGCAGGCGTTGCCGGACGATCAGCGCCAACAGATAGACAGCTTCAGTGGTGTGGTGAAGTTCAGCAAAGGCAAACCAGTATCGTCAGTGGGTCATGAAATGCATGGTGAGGCACATGGCCATTAAAATATCTACAGTTAAAAACCAGTGGTTGTTCTGGCACCAGTGGATCGGGATTGTTGCCTGTATTGGCATGGTGTTGTGGGGATTGTCGGGCGCATCTCACCCGCTCATGAGCCGCTTGCAACCGGTTCCTAAACAGTTCATGCCGCCCTTGGTGCCGGTCGACATGAGCCAGGCAGTTGCACTTCCGGGCTTGTTAAAACAACAGGGGATCACCCAGTTTCAGCATATTAGCCTGGTGCAGTTAGAAGGTCAGGGCTATTACCGGATTGCGCAAGCTGGGGCAGTTCGTTATTTCGCCATGGCTGATGGCGCAGAGCGCGCCGATGCGGAGCAAGCGCTGGCGGTCAACTTGGCCAATTACTATACCGGACGTAATGATCCTTCCATATGGGCTGTAAAGCCCGTCACCCAGTTTGAGCCGGATTACCATCCGGTGAATCGTTTATTACCGGTTTGGCGTGTTGCTTATGATGGTGATGAGGGCTTGCGTGCCTATGTGGATACTGAGCAATCCAGGCTGGCGACGCTGGTGGATGACCGACGCGCTTTCTTGACCAAGGTATTCCAGTTTGGCCACAACTGGTCATTTCTTCAGGCGTGTTCAACCTTGCAATTAGCCGTGGCAACCTTGGTGTTGGTGTTGATTTTGGCTTCTGCCGTGACCGGCGTGGTGCTCTATATCAAGCAACGCAAAACTGCACCTTTCCGGTTAAAGCGCTGGAGCTTGCAGTGGTGGCACCGGGAATTTGGCGTATGGGTGTCGCTGGTCATCTTATTATTAGCCAGCACGGGTTTGTTCCATTTGTGGATGTCTGATATGCAGCAGCGCAGGCCCGGCATGCCTACCGTATACGCCAGTGAAAGCGTTGCACTCAGTGAGGCCGCCTGGGCGAAAGTCGCGACTGGCCAAGTGTTAAAGCTGGATATTTATGGGCGTGGCGCAACGTTATTCTGGCAAGTGATCCCGGTGGTCGCCGGGGAGCAGGCTTTGCCATCAGCACAGGTGGCGGCCATGCATCATCATGACCATGCAGGGCATGCACAGCGTCCGGCGGAGCCAGTGTTATGGTTGACGCGCAGTCAGGAAACAACGGTACTGACTCCACAGGCGTATGCTTCGGCCTGGCTGGCAGTCATGGCAGGCAACCCTTCGCCTGCTATTCAATCGGTCGCTTGGGTCACGTCGTTTGCCAATGAGTATGGTTTTGTCTTTAAGCGGTTGCCCGTGTTAAAAGTACAAACGGCGCAGACTGAGCACACACGTTATTACCTCGAGCCTGCGACAGGTATGCTGGCAGCGACGATCAATGACACCGATGGTTTGGAAGGTTTTGTGTTTGCTTATCTGCACAAGTGGAGCTTCCAGTCTGTCAGCAAGGATGTGCGTGATTTGCTGGCTGTCATCGCAGCGCTCGCGGTCAGCCTGACCGGGCTGCTCGGCGCTTATTTATTTGCGAAAAAGAGGATGTGACGCGTAGTGGCTGGCCCATCGGGCCAGCGTAGAAGCGGACTATGAGGCAGCGTAAATTTTGTCCAGAAAGTAGCTGGTACGCTGTTTCAACCGCAACATGCTCTGCAGGGCATTTGGTAACTGCTCTGGTTTCAGGCATTGAATGATGTTGATATCCAAGGCTTCCCTGAGGTCGATGATTTCACCTTCTTCCTCGCGGTCATCGCTGAGCATTTGAATGAATGGCCGCAAAGGTTGCTGTGGATTGGTTGAAAGTACTGTCGCCAGCTTCTGGTCGGAAAGTCGCACGACGCTACCGGGCGGGTAAATGCCCAGGCATTTGATAAACCGGCGCAAGATTGACTGGTCGAACTGGTGTCGTTGTTGCGCAAACATGACGCTCAGGGCTTCATAAGGTGTTTTGGTCAGGGCCGGGTTGGATGGATTGCACAGGTTATCGTACATATTGGCAATAATCAGGATGTGCGATAACGGGTCAATCTGGTCGCAATGCAACCCTTTGGGATAGCCGCTACCATCAGCAAACTCATGGTGTTGCGAAATCAGGGTGAGTATCCTTCTGGGGACCGCCACGTCGCGTAACATGTTCAGGCCAAGCAGGACATGGGTCTGGTAAATGGAAGTTTCGCGCACACTGAGCGGATCTTTCTTGAGCAGGATCTTGTCGCTGATCTGCCGCTTGCCAATGTCATGCAAGATGGCTGCCATGCCTAAAACGACAGCTTCATCGTCAGTGATGTCCAGGTTTTTCGCCAGCAACATGGCCACCACCAGGGTGTTTAATTCATGCTGGAAGTGCTGGTCGCCGATACGGTGGCCATTCATGGCGTGAATCGCCACGTCACCCTCTGTGAGCGTACTGCTAACCAAATCTTCTACCAGTCTTGATGCCAGCCCATAAGCTTGTTCCGGACGCTCTGTTGACAGTTTCTGGATGTTTTTAACTTCGGAACTGGTCTTCATGAACTTCTGTTCACTTTCAGCAATCGCTTGCCTGAGTGCCAGCTGTTTTTTTTGTGCAGGGCTTAATTCCGGGGCATCATCAATGATTTCCAGTCTAGGGGAGGTGGCCTTCCGCAGCGGAAATTCCACCACATTCTGGTAAGCAGCGGCCCTGAGCGGTGTGCTGGAACTGCGTCTTGGGTCATACCGCAGTTGCTTCAATCCTAACGATCTGATGGTTTCAATTTGCGACTCATCGGTAATTTTGAAGTTGCTGACCGAAAACGGATGATCCATCCATCCCAAATCAAGATGGATGTATAGACCCACCTGCAGCTGATCTATGTCTATGTAGTAAGTGTCGGAGGCGTGATTAGGCATGGCGTTTTATTTTTCTTTGATTGTTTAAGACTAATAACTGCAGAAAATCCTCTGCATTGACTGGATAAGCATACAAGTAACCTTGTGCAGTCTGGCAGCCCAGGCGCTGTAAAAACTTTTCCTGTTCTTCGGTTTCTACACCCTCGGCCACAACGCTGAGTCCCAGCTGGGTCGCCATCGCGTAGATAGCACTGGTGATGGCGGCATCGTCTTTGTCATCTGGCAAGTCTTTGACAAAGGAGCGGTCAATCTTTAGCTGGTCCAGGGGTAAGCGTTTCAGGTGTGACAGGGATGAGTAGCCGGTCCCGAAGTCATCAATAGCAATGCTGACGCCCAGCAGTTTCAACTGGTTAAATGTATCCACTACATGCTGGGTATGCTGCATCAGGGTACTTTCGGTCAGTTCCACCTCTATGATGGAAGGGTCACACTCACTGTCCATCAATATGCCATAGACGGTATCGGCAAACTTGCTCTTCATGATTTGCACGCCTGAGACGTTGATGGCGATCTTTTTGAACTCAGGGTGTTTTTTGTGCCATGTATGTGCCTGACGTACCGCTTGGGTCAATGCCCATTCGCCTATGCTCAAAATCAGACCGGTTTCTTCAGCCAGTGGGATGAATTTTACGGGGGAGATCATGCCCTGGGTTGGGTGTTGCCAGCGGATCAGCGCCTCTGCGCCAATAATCATGCCGGTTTTCAAGTCAATCTGTGCCTGGTAGAACATTTTGAGCTGGTTTTTAGTGATTGCCTGACGCAACTCGGTTTCCAGCTGAAAGTGTTCAACGGCATCCCGGCTCAGTGCCGCATCGTAAAAAGCAACATGGTTCTTCCCGTTGTTTTTCACCTGGTACATGGCCAGGTCTGCAGCCTTGATCAGGCCTTCCACGTCTTGGCCATCATGCGGATACATGGAGATACCGATACTGGCGCCAATAAACAGCTCATGGTGGTCAATCATGAACGCGCGTCTAAGCGAGTCCAGGATGTCATGGGCTTTTTGCGTTGCATCCGCTTTACTGTGCAGGTTTTCCAGCAAGACAATAAATTCGTCCCCACCCAGGCGGCCGACAATGTCAGACTCACGCAGGGAGGCGCGTAATCGCTCGGTGACGCCCAGCAAGAGCTGGTCACCAGAGTAATGACCCAGACTATCATTAATGTTTTTAAAACGGTCCAGGTCAATAAACAGTACGGCTGCCTGATGCCCATTGCGGTGTGCACGCTGGATTGCATGGGTAAACAGGTGATTGATCAGCCGGCGGTTTGGTAAGCCGGTCAGCGGATCATGGTTAACCAGCGAATTCAGTTGCGTTTGTGAACGCTTCATTTCGCTGATGTCTGCAAACACTCCAACATAATTGGTAATCACATTGGCATGGTTGCGTACTGCAGTAATGGTCATCCACTCGGTATAGCTGTCGCCATTTTTGCGCATGTTCTCAATTTCGCCCGACCATTTGCCATGACGTTTGAGCGCGCCAAACAGGCCGCGCGGGCGCTGTCTGAATATTTGTGGTTTGGTCCCCAGCACTTCAGATTCTTCAAAACCGGTGATCAGGGTATATCCCTGGTTAATCCCCACCAGTTCGCCCGCCGGGTTCACAATCATAATGCCTTCTGTGGTGCTGTCGAAGGCGATTTTAGCCAGTTTGAGGTGTTTGCCAGTGCGTTCGCGGTCAATCGCCACGCTGAGTGTCCGGCCAATCGCCATCAATGAGCCCAGTTCCTGTGAGCTGGTGTTCTCCGCATCAAAGCACCGCTCAATGACCATGGATCCCCACCACTCGTCATCGATCATCAATGGCACAATGACCAGGTTAACGGTATCGTGCGATTTAAGCAGGGCGCGCTCTGTTTCCGGGAGTGTGAGTGCATCACACATCACGGGCTGCCCTTTGGATAGCAGGGTGTACCAGCGCTGTAATTCCGGTGACAGGAAAGAAATTTTTTCCCAGTGCAGGTAGGTGTTATGGAAACCATTAATTGCCCAATGAAACATTGCTTTTGAGCGGATCTCGGTTTTTTTGTGCGTAGAAATGGTTTCGTGCTGGAGCAACACCGCACGGCTAAAACGGAAAGACAGGCAGCATTGTTGTAATACGTTTTCTGCCACGCTCTGCCAGCGTTCAGCGGAATGTAGCATCCAGTCACATGAAATCAGGGTATCCAGGACTGCGCTGCGGTTCTGTAACTGTGTGTCAATGAATTTCTGTTCGCTCACATCCCGCGCCACGGTAATCAGGTGGCTGGGTTGGTCTTTTTGGTCGTGGTAGGCAATTTTGTTGACCGCCAGAGTTTTATGGCCACCTTGCGGTAAATGTACCAGCTCTTCATTGTGGTAAGCCTGCCGCGTTTGCCACACCAGCTGATCGGACTTTTCATGGTGTTCGAAGCTGTTACGGAACACGGGATGCAAGGTATCTGCAATCTGCAAATTATTCAGGAATTCATAGTCAAAACCATCCATCTGGAAAGTATTGAGCATGTGCTGGTTGGCCATCATCCAGCGGTTTTCATGATCCTTGATGCAAATAAGATCCGGACTCATTTCAATCAGGGAATGCACGATGGACTGCATATGCCGTAACTGGTCGGTAAGCGTGCGTTGCGTTTCCTCTAACATCAGGCCCACTGCACGGCGATCAGATGGCGGATAAAACAGGCGGCATTTGAATTCACGTTTTAAGCCATGTACCGAGAGATGGATGTTCAGTTCTATCTGTCCTTCACGCATGGCCTGTACCAGTGCCTGGCGGACTTCCTTGGGCAACGATTCGGCATGGTCTCCCAGCAACGCTTGAGCACGGGCGCTGGCCGCTACACACTGCGCGCGGCGGTTGAGTGCCAGCATCGTCGTATCAGGCATGGTGGCGACCAGAGGCTGCAACCATGCTGTGCTATGATGATCAAAAACGGTTGGTAATGACATAATTAAAATCTGCTTCGGTGCGAGGTCTATGTGTTGGCCCGGATAAGTGGGTTAACGGCGCATACGATACCAAACTTTAGCCAGATTAATGCGTGATAACAAAAGTTAATTTGGCCATGCTTTTGATAAGGAGTCCTGAGTGAAACAGCCGATATCCCAATGGTTATTGGCCAGTGTTTTGTGCATGCTGCCCCTGGCGCAAGCACATGAAAACCATGCTGAACATACTGGCCATCCGCTGGCCGTTAGTGTGGTTGCAGATGAGGCTGGGCACGTTTTGGTCGCGCAGGTGAAACAGGGCCAGGTGATGGTCGCTGTCAGTGAAGATGCAGGCCAGCATTTCAATCAGGGAGTCGCTGTCAATGCTACGCCCATGCAGGTGGCGGCCGATGCCGAAGCACGGCCTCATATCGCCGTGGGTCCTGATGGCAACGTCTATGTCACCTGGACCGAGTCCCTCAGAAAATCCTATGCCGGCAATATCTGGTTTGCGCGTTCTGTGGATGGTGGAAAAAGCTTTGAACCACCCTATATCGTCCATCAGCACCGTGAAGAAATCACCCACCGTTTTGATGTGTTGCAAGTGACTGCAAATGGCAGCATTACGGTCGCCTGGATCGATAAACGGGACGCGCTGGCTGCAAAAGCGGCTGGCAAGTTTTATGAGGGAGCAGCCATTTATTATGCGGTTTCTAATGATCACGGCAAAAGCTTCCATCCCGAGCAAAAACTGGCTGACAGCAGTTGTGAATGTTGCCGTATTGCCATGACTGGCAAGGCAGATGGTACCGTGGCCGTGTTATGGCGCCATGTGTTTGATGATGGTGAACGTGATCATGCCATGGCTGAAATTAGTCCCGGTGCCAGGCCAGTACTGGTGCGTGCCAGTTATGGCCACTGGAAGCTGGACGGCTGCCCGCATCACGGCGCAGCCCTGGCTGTGGGTGAAGGTTTTGGCTATCACCTGGCTTATTTCGATGGAGCAGGCAACAGGCCAGGCTTGAGAGTTGCCCGCATGGATGATCATGCCTGGGTGACTTCACCGCCAAGGCGTATTGGTAACGCTCAGAAAAATGCCGGTCATCCGGCCTTGTTGAGTATCGGTGATAAAGTCTGGCTGGCATGGCTGGAACATGACGCTGGCGGCTACGAAGCCTGGGCCATGACCTCACTGGATGGCGGCCGGACCTGGGGCCCCGCAACGGTCTCGTTGCAAAGTGCTACCAAGCTGGACCATCCGCAATGGTTAAATCTGCAAGGCAAAGCGATGCTGGCAGTGAACACTGTTGATAAAGGGTTACAACTCATTCCCTTTGCTCAGTAGCAATACAAAATCTTACAAATTTGATCTATATCTATTGAAAACGCTAAAACCCGCCGCATTATAGGGTTATCCAGCCGCAAGCGTGCGGCATGACTTAAATAATGAAAGGGTTTGTAATGCGTTTTGATAAACTCACAACCAAATTCCAGCAGGCACTAGCCGATGCGCAGAGCATGGCCGTGGGTGCCGATCATCCCACCATAGAGGCACCACATTTGTTGCTGGCGATGTTGAACCAGGATGACAGTGGTGTGGCTGCCTTGTTATCGCGGGCCGGTGCGCAAGTCAGTGCACTGAAAACCAGCTTGCAGCAGGCGGTAGATGACTTGCCAAAAGTCAGCGAAAACAGCGGCGATGTCAGCATTTCACGCGACCTCAATAACCTGTTAAATGTCACTGACAAACTCGCGCAAAAGAGTGGCGATAGTTATATTGCCAGTGAAATGTTTTTGCTGGCATTGGCCGATGATAAAGGCCACATAGGGAAATTGCTCAAACAACACGGCGTGAACAAGTCTGCACTAGAGCAGGCAATAAAAGCCGTGCGCGGTAATGATTCCGTCAATAGCCAGGAAGCCGAAGGGCAGCGCGAAGCATTGAAAAAATACACGCTGGACCTGACCGAACGTGCACGTGCTGGCAAGCTGGACCCGGTGATTGGCCGCGATGATGAAATCCGCCGCGCGATCCAGGTCTTGCAACGCCGTACCAAGAATAATCCAGTCTTGATCGGTGAGCCTGGTGTCGGTAAAACGGCGATTGTTGAAGGTTTGGCGCAGCGCATCGTTAATGGTGAAGTCCCCGACTCACTCAAGAACAAAAAGGTATTGAGCCTGGACATGGCCGCTTTGCTGGCCGGGGCCAAATATCGTGGTGAATTTGAAGAACGCTTGAAAGCCGTGCTCAAGGAACTGGCACAGGATGAAGGGCAGACCATCGTTTTTATTGACGAAATCCATACCATGGTAGGTGCCGGTAAGTCTGAAGGTGCCATGGACGCGGGCAATATGCTGAAACCGGCCCTGGCACGCGGTGAGTTGCACTGTGTAGGCGCAACCACATTGGATGAGTACCGCAAATACATCGAAAAAGATGCTGCGCTGGAACGCCGCTTCCAGAAAGTATTGGTCGATGAACCCAGTGTAGAGGCGACCATTGCCATCTTGCGTGGCCTGCAGGAAAAGTATGAGTTACACCACGGCGTGGAGATTACAGACCCAGCGATTGTGGCCGCTGCCGAGCTTTCCAACCGCTACATCACAGACCGGTTTTTACCCGATAAGGCGATCGACCTGATCGACGAAGCGGCTTCGCGTATCAAGATGGAGATTGATTCCAAACCAGAGGTGATGGACAAGTTAGACCGCCGCCTGATTCAACTCAAAATTGAGCGCGAGGCGGTGCGCCGTGAGAAGGATGAAGCCAGCCAGAAACGATTTGGCCTGATTGAAGGTGAGATCGAGAAGCTGGAAAAGGAGTATGCAGACCTGGAGGAAGTGTGGAAGGCTGAGAAAGCCGCCGTACAAGGCTCTGCCGGCGTCAAAGAGGCCATTGAGAAAATCAAGCTGGATATGGAGGCCGCTAAACGCAAAGGTGATTGGCAAAAGGTTTCTGAATTGCAGTACGGCAAACTGCCCCAACTGGAGGCCCAGTTGAAGCACGCTTCTACGGCGGAAGCCAGCGGTGTGGTCAAACATAAAATGTTGCGTACAGAGGTGGGTGCAGACGAAATTGCAGAAGTGGTGAGCCGGGCCACAGGGATTCCTGTGAGCAAAATGATGACGGGTGAGCGCGAAAAACTGCTCAATATGGAAAGCCGTTTGCATGAGCGCGTGGTCGGCCAGGATGAAGCTGTGCGTTTGGTCTCAGATGCTATCCGCCGTTCGCGTAGTGGCTTGAGCGATCCTAACCGTCCATATGGTAGCTTTTTATTCCTGGGCCCAACCGGTGTCGGTAAAACCGAGTTGTGCAAGGCACTGGCCAATTTCTTGTTTGATAGCGAGGAGCACCTGGTGCGCATCGACATGAGTGAGTTTATGGAGAAGCACTCTGTCTCTCGCCTGATTGGTGCACCGCCGGGATATGTGGGCTATGAAGAAGGCGGCACCTTGACTGAAGCCGTGCGTCGCAAACCTTACTCAGTGGTGCTGCTGGACGAGGTAGAAAAGGCGCATCCGGATGTGTTTAATGTGTTGCTGCAGGTGCTAGATGATGGTCGCCTGACCGATGGGCAAGGGCGGACGGTAGACTTTAAAAATACCGTGATTATCATGACCTCTAACCTGGGTAGCCAGATGATACAAAGTATGGCCGACCAGGATTACCAGGTGGTGAAATTGGCCGTGATGGGTGAGGTGAAAACGCATTTCAGGCCGGAGTTCATTAACCGGATTGATGAAGTGGTGGTGTTCCATTCATTGGGTGAAGCGCATGTGAAATCCATTGCCAATATCCAGTTACAATTGCTGGCTAAACGCCTGGCCGCGATGGACATGCAACTTGATATTACGGACGCAGCACTGGCTGAGATTGCCAATGCCGGTTTCGATCCTGTTTATGGGGCAAGACCACTCAAGCGTGCGATTCAGAGTGAAATTGAAAACCCGTTGGCAAGGGAAATCCTGGCGGGGCAGTTTGCGGCCAAGGATACCATCCGTGTCGATTTCCAGGCAGGCAAGATGCAATTCCGCAAAGTGTGAACGCGTTTCTCGATTAACTGAACCTTGAGCCGCAACAAAGGGTCGTACTCGTATGGCCCTTTTTTTGCCGGGTATAAATGGAAGCCTTATGCATGATTTAAGCTATTTCCGTTGCATGATTGCAATGACATTGCTCGCTGGTTTGGCGGGCTGTGCCACGCAGGCACCGCAACCCTTGCAAATCGACCGCATCTCACCCGAGCAGTTGGCTGCGCTGGTGCCTCCGGCGCAATCCACCTTAAGTCTGGATGAAGTGGTGGCTATGGGTAAACAAGGCAAAACGGATGCTGAAATCATAGAGGCCATCAAGCAATCACAATCACGTTATTCGCTGACGCCATCAGAAGTGTTGAGCTGGCATCAGAAAGGGATTTCTAAAGGCGTGCTTGATTATATGCAGCAAGCCAATGCACTGGCAGAGCAAAATGCCATTGCCGATGAAATTAACAAACGTGAGAAAGCCAGGGCAGAGTCCGAAGCAAAACTCAAGCGTGAGCGTGATTTTGCCAGGTTACGTAGTATGGATCCGTGGTTTTATGGCCCCGGTTTCTATGGTGGTCCCTGGGGCTACCGGCCTTATTGGGGTGGAGGCTTCCGCTACTGGTAATGTGGGTCATGGGTGCCCGGTATAATAGAGGTTTGGTTTTTGGTTCCGGGAGTCATGATGCGGCAACAGCACGAAACACTTTCTATCAATGCACAAGGGCGTCGTTTATATGACATCACGCCCCAGGTGCTGCAATGGGTGCAACAATCCGGTATTCAAAGTGGTTTGTTTACCCTCTATATCCAGCATACCTCAGCCAGTTTGCTGATCAACGAAAACTATGACCGGGATGTGCTGGTCGACATGGAAGCTTTTTTCAATCGCCTGGTACCCGATGGCGATGATTTGTTTATTCATACAGTAGAAGGGCCGGACGATATGCCGGCGCATGTACGTACAGCATTAACGCAAACCAGCCTGTCCATCCCGGTCTTGCAGGGGAGGGTGGCACTGGGGCAGTGGCAAGGCATTTTCCTGTTTGAACACCGGCATTTGGCGGCTCGCAGGAGGGTGCTGATGCATGTCATGGGGGAGTAAACCCCATGTTTTTTGTAACTCAGTAAAACACAAAAAAGGAGATGCGTATGAAGTGGATCACAAGTTTGGTAGCGATATTCCTGGCATTGGGGCTGATTTCTTGTAGCCAAAAAGAAGATGTCCCTGTTCCGGAAACCTCTCCCGCTGCTGAACCAGCGGCTCAACAATCCCCTGAGCCCGTAAAATCTTCTGGTGGTGGCGGTTATGAGCCGACAGCAGATGAGCGTGTGCCGGGTATTACGATGTCACAGGAAGAAATCGATAAGCAGACTGCAGAAGCGCTCGCCAATACGCCTATGCCTGACGTTCCTGGTGAGTCATCCTCTGAAAAGTAATTTCTAGTCTATCCATCAAGGGCGTGAGTCAACGTCCTTGTCTAATCTCTCAAACGTCGAACGCATTGGTTTCTGATGAGTGGTTTTATTTGACGGTGCTCCACTGGAGTGGGTCAAAAGGAATGCTGTTGCGGCGTAATTCGTAATAAACGCCGTTTTCGGCATTGCCACCACTGTTGCCTACGGCGGCAATGGTATCGCCGGCTTTAACCGCCTGGCCAGAAGATTTATACAAGGCCTCATTATTACCATATAAACTCATGTAACCATTACCGTGATCAATCACAATCAGGTTACCAAAGCCTCGCATCCAGTCGGCAAAGACAACTTGCCCGCCAGCGATAGATTTGACTTCGCTCCCTTCTTTGGCGCGGATAAAAATGCCTTTCCAGCTGACGCCCGTGTCGGCACGCGCGGTGCCAAAACGGTTAATCACGTCACCCCGGACGGGCAAGCGTAAGCGGCCGCGTAACTGGGCAAAGTTTTCTTTGCTGGCGCTGTATTCAGGCAAGGTTTCATTTTTGGCGATGACCGTGCTACTGGAAGAGTTGCTTTCGCTGTCTTCGATATTGGTTTGTGGTGAACGCTCAAAGGTCCGGCCTGCAGATTTTTTCTTGCGGGCCAGTTCTGCGGCTCGCTTGGCTGCCGCTTCTCTTTCGCGTTTGGCTTTGGCCAGCGCTTCCTGCTCACGCTTTTTGGCCTCGGCCAGCAGGCGTTGGAACAATTGTGACAACGCCTCTTCGTCTTTTTTCAGGCGCACCATCTGTTGTTCTTGCGTTTCGATCTGTTTGGAGAGTTCGTTCAGTGCTTCCGTGCGCCGCGATTTTTCACCTTCCAGTTTTTGTGTGGTCTCGCTATATTGGTTTGCCAGGCGTTCGGTTTCGTGCAGCTGTTCGGTGGTGGCCGCGCGCACACGGTCTATGGCCTCCTGGTTATCTTGCAGTGACTGAATCTGTTGCTTGTGTGCAGCCGTCAGGTAACCCAGGTATTTCAGATTACGCGTCGTATTGGCAGGATCCTGCTGTTGTAACAGCATTTGCAAGGGACTGTTGTTGCCGTGGCGGTATTGCTGATTAAGCTGTTCACTCAGGGTGTTGCGCTGTTGGTTGACCTGGCGCTGCAATAGCGATAACTGCTTTTGCAGGTCCTGCAATTTGCCGCGGTTTTCCTGTTGTGCATCCTGAATCTCACGCAGTTTCTTGCGTGAGGCACTGATCGCTGTTTCAGACGCTTTCAAGGCTTCATTGGCATCTTGTTTGGCGACCCGGGAGGCTTTTAGCGCGTTCGCGAGCTGCTGTATTTTTTCCTTGACCTGCTCCAGGTCCCCTTTGGTCGTCTCTGCCTTGTCGTTTGCGGCGGCTGGTGCGGGTAGGGGCAATGTGCCCAGCCAGACACACAGGCAAACAGTGAAGCAGTAGGCCCATCGGGAGGATGGCTTGGATAAGGCGAAAATGCTGAATTCAGACATGCACCAAGCTAACCAGCCTAAGCCATTGCATCCAGGGTGATCAGGTTCTTGCCAGTCATTTCTGAGGGTTGGGGAACGCCCATGAGTGACAGCAACGTCGGCGCAATATCAGAAAGCGCACCGCCAGCAGTGATGCTGGCTGGGCGGCCGATATAAATGAACGGCACCAGATTGGTAGTGTGCTGGGTATGCGCCTGGTCGCTGGCGTGGTCAAACATGCTTTCGGCATTGCCGTGGTCAGCCGTAATAATCACTTCTGCCCCCATTTTCTGTGCGGCTGCTACCACACGGCCAATACAGGTATCCAGGGTTTCTACCGCTTTGATTGCGGCTTGCAAGTTGCCGGTATGGCCCACCATATCACCGTTGGCGTAGTTGCAGATCACGGCCTGGTATTGTCCTGATTCAATGGCTGCCACCAGTTTGTCGGTAACTTCTGGCGCACTCATTTCAGGTTGCAAGTCGTAAGTGGCGACTTTGGGCGAAGGCACCAGGATACGGTCCTCACCATCGAACACGGTTTCTTCACCACCATTGAAGAAGAATGTCACATGCGGATATTTTTCAGTTTCAGCAATACGTAACTGTTTCAGGCCCAGCTTGGCGACATACTCGCCAAACGTATTAGGGACGGTGTATGGCGCAAAAATCGGTTCGGCCAGCATTTGATTTTTATCGTATTGAGTCATCGTAAAGTAGTGACTGAAGTGCGGGATGCGGCTGCGGGCAAAGCCGGTAAATTGCTGGTTGAGCAGGGCGTCAGTCAATTGGCGGGCGCGGTCGCTCCTGAAGTTCATAAACACCAGGCAATCCCCGTCTTCCATGCGTACTGGTGCCTCCTCCGCGGCGCGGATAGCCGTGCATTTGACGAACTCATCACTTTCATCACGGGCATAGGCTTGCTGCAAGGCGGTTAAGCTATCTGGCGCGACATAATCTGAGGTGCCATTGACCAGTAATTCATAAGCGACTGACACACGTTCCCAGCGCTTATCCCTGTCCATACCGAAGAAACGACCGCCAACAGAGGCAACCTTGCCCACACCTAAACTGTTAAGGTGGTCTTCCAGCGTTTGCAGATATGGCTGTGCGCTTTTGGGCGGGGTGTCACGGCCGTCAAGAAAAGCATGCACATACACTTTGCTCAAGCCTTGCTGTTTGGCCATGTCCAGGATGGCATGAATGTGTGGCTGGTAGCTATGCACGCCACCGTCAGACAATAAGCCCAGGATATGCAGCGCTTTATCATTGGCCTTGAGTGCCTGCATGGCGTTGACGAGTGCAGGCAACTGGAAAAACTCGCCACTGCTAATGCTGTTATTAATCCGTTCAAAGTCTTGAAAGATGATGCGTCCCGCCCCAATATTCAGGTGACCCACTTCAGAGTTACCCATCTGCCCGTCTGGCAAGCCGACATAGTGTTCGGATGCATTGATCAGACTGTGTGGATAAGTGGCTTTGAGCCTGTCGAGGTTGGGCGTGTTGGCTTGCAATACGGCATTAAATTCGGTGGTCTCGCTGTGACCAAAGCCATCGAGAATCAGCAAAATGACAGGTTTGATAGACATGGCTAACAATCTTTAAAGTGGTGACGCAACGTCGATTGAGGAATTCGTCTATTATAATCGCAACCGCAGGCGACGCCTACCCAATGGGCGCCGGGCTTTGCAAACATAACGTCAATAAATGGGTGAACCAAGTGGAATTTTTTAAACAGAATGTATTGTTAATCGGTCTGGCAATTGGCTCTGGTGTGGCTTTGTTGCTGCCGATGCTGGGCCGCTCTGCGGCGGGACTGACTGTGCTCTCAGTCACAGAAGCAGTGATGCTCATGAGCCGAAAATCTGCATTGGTACTGGATGTGCGTGAAGCGGATGAGTTTGCACAAGGCCATTTACAGGGCGCACGTAATATCCCGCTCTCGCAGCTGGAGTCACGTAGCAAGGAGCTGGAAAAGTTTCGTGATAAACCGGTGTTGCTGGTCTGCCAGCGCGGTAGCCGTGCCAACAAGGCAGCCAAATTATTGAAGTCTCAACAGTTTAGTGCGCTGAATGTGCTGAAAGGCGGCATGCAGGCCTGGCTTGAGGCCAAGATGCCGACTGGCAAATAAAAATTAACGTTAAAGGATCATTATGGCTAAAGTAGTCATGTATACCTCAGCAGTGTGCCCATACTGCATGAATGCTGAACGCTTGCTTAAAAACAAAGGCGTGACCGAGATTGAAAAAATCCGCGTCGATTTGCAGCCGGAGTTGCGTGCTGAAATGATGGAAAAAACCGGTCGCCGCACGGTGCCGCAGATATTTATTGGCGACCAGCACGTAGGTGGCTTTGACGACCTGCACGCGCTTGATGTGCAAGGCGGGCTGGATCCATTGCTGGCCGCATAGGCGCGACCGTTTTTGTCATAAAAAACACATAGTCAGGCAACACATGTCCGGTTAGAATAGCGGCTTTGTGTATTGATCAATTAAGGATAATTCATGGCTCAGGATTCACAGAACCAAACAGAACAAAACGCAGCGCCAGTATTTAGCATTGAGAAGCTGTATGTACATGACGCCTCTATCGAAGTGCCGAATGCTCCTGCGATTTTCACTGAGCGTACGACACCGCAAATCAACGTTGAACTGGGCAACAGCGCACAGCAAATCGAAGACGGTATCTTCAATGTGTCCATCAAGGTCACTGTGACTGCTAAAATCGAAGACAAAACTGCGTTCCTGGTTGAAGTAAACCAGTCTGGCATTTTCGCAATCCGCAACGTGCCACAAGAAAACATGGAGCCTATTCTGGCGGTGGCTTGCCCTAACATCCTGTTCCCATACGCACGTGAAGCGATTTCTGACATGGTGACGCGTGCTGGTTTCATGCCAGTGCTGTTGAACCCGATTAACTTCGAAGCGCTGTACCTGCAACAGCAGCAACAAGCTGCGCAAGCGGCTGGCGCACCTAACTAATTTTGCCTCAAGAATCCGTCACCGCTCACTGAGCCGGTGGCTTTCTGGATAAATTAAAATGAGTAAGGTTGCAGTTCTCGGAGCCGGTGCCTGGGGTACTGCGCTCGCTATGCATATCGCGTTGCAGCACGACGTCGTGCTGTGGGCACGTAATGGCGGGCATGTCTCCGGCATGCGTAAGGCGCGCGCTAATCCGCTTTATCTTGGCGATTTTCCTTTTCCTGAAAAACTGACGGTCGAAGACGATCTTGGTGCCGCGATTGCTGGCGCCGACCTGATTCTGTCTGTCGTGCCAACGGCTGGCTTCCGGCCAATCTTGCAGCAACTGAAAGCCTTGGGCATTGATCAGCCGCTGATTTGGGCAAATAAAGGCTTGGAGCCGCAAACGGCAAAATTGCCTTTTGAGGTGGCACAAGACGAGTTGGGTAGTGAATACCCCTGGGGCGTGCTCAGCGGCCCCAGCTTTGCCGCAGAATTGGTGCGTGGCTTACCTACTGCCATTACCCTGGCTGCCAATCATCGTGAACTCGCGCAGCAGGCGGCACAACTTATCCACGGTGGCTGTTTGCGGGTGTATGACAGTGTCGATGTGGTCGGTGCCTCCGTTGGTGGTGCAGTGAAAAACGTGATGGCGATTGCTGCCGGGATCTCGGATGGCATGGGTTTCGGCAACAATGCACGCGCCGCCATGATTACGCGTGGCTTGGCCGAAATCACAAGGTTTGGTATGGCACTGGGTGCCAAGGCTGAGACGTTTATGGGACTGGCAGGCGCGGGCGACCTGATATTGACCTGTACCGGTCAATATTCACGTAACCGTGAAGTTGGTTTGCAATTGGCTTCTGGCAAGTCACTGGAAAGCATTCTTGCAGGCTTGGGGCATGTGGCCGAAGGGGTGAATACTGCGCGGGAAGTGATGCGCCGTGCTGAAACCATCGGCGTAGAAATGCCGATTACGTTTGAAGTGAACCAGTTGCTGACCAACCAGAAAACGGCGCAGGAAGCCGTGACGGCCTTATTGGGCAGAGGCCAGCGCCAAGAG
>DATMSK010000270.1:0-6252 GCA_035565395.1 Methylophilus sp.
CCTGGGTGATTGCGATTGTCATCATGCTGGCCGGCATAGGTGCGATTGAATGGCTCCCGCTAGAGCAATACCCCGATATTGCCCCACCCCGCGTCTCCATCAATGCCAACTACACCGGCGCTGCAGCTGACACCATTGAAAACTCGGTGACGCAGGTGATTGAGCAGTACATGAAGGGCATTGATAACCTGACTTATATGTCTGCCAGCAGTACATCTGCCGGCACGGCGAATATCAGCCTGACTTTTGACGCCGGCACCAACCCGGATGTGGCGCAGATGCAAGTCCAGAACAAATTGCAGCAAGCCATGCCTCGCCTGCCGCAGATTGTACAAAGCCAGGGGGTGACAGTCGCCAAAACCGGCATTGACTTTCTGATGATGATTTCACTGATGTCTGACAGCCCAACGGTACGGGCGATTGATATCGGGGACTATATTTCCAGCAACCTGATCGACCAGATCAGCCGCCTGGATGGCGTGGGCGATGTACAGTCGCTGAGTTCAGGCTACGCCATGCGTATCTGGCTGGATCCGGCCAAACTGCAAAAATACAACCTGATTCCTTCCGATATTTCTGCGGCGATCCAGGCACAGAATACGGAGGTCTCCTCTGGCCAGCTGGGAGCGCTGCCCGCTGTCAAAGGACAAGGCTTGAATGCGCCAATTACCGCACGCAGCAAATTGCAAACGGTAGACCAGTTTAAGCAAATCATCGTCAAATCCGGTGCAGATGGCTATGTGGTGCATTTGTCGGATGTCGCCCGGGTGGAACTGGGCGCAGAGAGCTATACACCGGTCGCGAACCTTAACGGTAAAACATCGGCGGCATTCGGTGTCAAACTCGCTTCAGGCGCCAATGCCTTAGCCACCGCACAGGCAGTCAAAGACAAACTGGCAGCCCTGGAACCATACTTTCCCCCTGAGTTAAAACTCAGTATCCATATCCCATATGACACCACCCCGTTTGTGCGCATTTCCATTGAAGAGGTCGTCAAATCACTGATTGAGGCGATTTTGCTTGTGGTCATCATCATGTATGTGTTTTTGCAAAACCTGCGTGCCACCCTGATTCCGGCCATTGCAGTGCCCGTGGTCTTGCTGGGCACATTTGGCGTGCTGGCTGCCTTTGGCTTTTCCATTAACACGTTGACCATGTTTGGCCTGGTACTGGCCATTGGCCTGCTGGTAGATGATGCCATTGTAGTGGTCGAAAACGTCGAGCGCGTCATGCGGGAGGAAGGCCTGAGCCCGAAAGCAGCCACCCGCAAATCCATGGAAGAAATCACCAGTGCCCTGGTTGGCATTTCCCTGGTGCTGTCTGCAGTATTTATTCCCATGGCCTTCTTTGGTGGCGCCACAGGGGTGATTTACCGCCAGTTCTCCATCACCATTGTGTCCGCCATGCTACTCTCAGTGCTGGTTGCACTCACGCTAACCCCTGCGTTATGTGCCACCATGCTGACACCGGCACACGGCGACCATGCCCCGACAGGCGGGCTATTCGCCTGGTTTTTCCGCTGGTTCAACCCGGCTTTCCAGGCATTTGCCAATGGCTACCAATCCGTTGTCGAAAAAATCCTGCGCCAACGCCTGTTCACCATGGTCATCTATGCCGGCATTATTGCCGTACTCAGCGTATTGTTTATGCGTTTACCCAGCTCTTTCCTGCCGACGGAAGACCAGGGTGTGCTGATGACACAGATTCAATTACCGGTAGGCGCAACGGACAGCAGAATGCAGCGCGTGCTTAGGCAGATTGAACAGTACCTGGACAGCCAGCATGCCGTGATTGATGAATACCTGACCATTGCTGGCCTTGGCCAGGGTGGTGGAGGTAGCCAAAACACCGGCCGTGCGTTTATCCGCCTCAAGGACTGGTCACTCCGTGGCGAAGGTGAGGACGCGGCATCGCTCGCGGACAAGATGACCAAAGCCTTATCCAAGATCCGCGATGCCAAACTATTCGTCAACCAGCCCTCCCCGGTGCGTGGACTGGGCCAAGGTTCCGGCTTTACACTGGAACTCAAGGATGTTGGCGGTTTGGGGCATCAGGGACTGATGGAGGCCAGGAACAAATTTGTACAACTGGCCGCAGACAATCCCAAGCTGAACCGGGTACGGCCGAGCGGGCTGGATGATACGCCGATGTTCAGGCTTAATATTGATGACCAGAAAACCGGCATTTATAACCTGACCACAGCCAATATCAACTCCACGCTGTCTATTGCCATGGGTGGCACTTACGTGAATGACTTTATCAATAAAGGCCGTGTCAAGAAGGTGTATCTGCAAGGGGATGCACCTTACCGCATGCAACCGGAAGACATCAATCGCTGGTATGTGCGCAACACTATAGACGAAATGGTGCCCTTCTCCGCGTTTTCCAATACACGCTGGGTGTCCGGCTCGCCACTGCTAGAGCGTTATAACGGAATTTCCTCCATGGAAATCGTCGGCGAAGCTGCCAAGGGCACCAGTACGGGGGAAGCCATGCGCATTGCCGAAGAGATTATCAAGCAATTACCGGCTGGCATTGGTTATGAGTGGAGCGCCCAATCCTACCAGGAACGGTTGTCGGGCTCGCAAGCACCATTGCTGTATGCGGTCTCCGTCGTCTTTGTGTTCTTGTGCCTGGCCGCCTTATATGAAAGCTGGGCGGTGCCATTTTCAGTCATTCTGGTCGTGCCATTAGGTATCCTCGGCGCGGTGCTGGCGACGAGTTTGCGCGGCATGACGGCAGACGTTTACTTCCAGGTGGGACTGTTAACCACCATCGGCCTGTCTGCCAAGAATGCGATCCTGATCGTGGAATTTGCCAAACATCTGCAAGAACGTGGCAGGCCCTTGCTGGAGGCTACACTGGAGGCAGTGAAGCTGCGCCTGCGGCCTATCCTCATGACCTCGCTCGCTTTCGTGTTTGGCGTACTGCCGCTGGCGTTTAGCCATGGCGCAGGCGCGGTCAGCCGTCAGGCCATTGGCACCGGGGTGCTCGGTGGCATGTTGACGGCGACCTTTCTCGGCGTATTTTTTGTGCCATTATTTTATGTGCTGATACGTTCGCTATTCCCTTACCAACCAGAAGCAGATTCCGTAAGCCCGGCACATGATTAAAGTGATAATGACATTGAATCCCAGACACTTGGCAGGCTTGCTGATACTGACACTCAGCCTGAGTGGATGCATAGACCTGTCGCCCTTCTACACAAGGCCAGCAGCGCCGGTGCCTGCCACCTTGGGCAATGCACAAGGAGATGGCCAAAAAGCACTCACCGATCTGCCATGGCAATCATTTATTAGTGATGACAAACTGCGCCAGGTCGTTGATCTGGCGCTCAAAAACAACCGTGACCTGAAAGTGGCAGCGCTGACGATTGAGCAATCTCGTGCGTTATACCAGGTCCAGCGTGCCGATCTCTTCCCTACTATCGCAGCCACCGTTTCGGAAACCGCCTCCAAAGGATTATCAAATTCAGGTAATGTTGGGGCGGCCACCACAGGCACAGCGGGCACGGTCGCTTCCAGCAATAACCAGAGTGGTAAGGTCTCACATATTTATCGCGCAACAGTTGGATTTAGTGCTTACGAACTAGACCTGTTCGGCCGCATCCGCAACCTTAACCAGCAAGCCTTGCAAACGTTTTATGCCACCGAGGAAAACCGTAAAAGCACCCAGATCAGCCTGATTGCAGAAGTCTCTACCGCCTGGTTAACCCTGGCTGCAGACAAGAAAAGACTGGCGATTGCACAACAAACCCTGCAAAGTCAGCAGGCGACTTTCAACATCAACCAGAAAATGTTTGAGCTTGGTGTGGCAAATGCGTTGACCTTAAAACAATTGCAAACCAGCGTGGACACTGCCCGTGTCGCTGTCGCCACCTATACCATGCAAATCAAGCAGGACATGAATGCATTAAACCTCCTGGCAGGCGGCATCGTACCTGAAGAATTATTGCCGTCGGCGGTACTGGCGAATGTCGTCTCACAGCCGCTGCCTGCGGGCATCCGCTCGGACATTTTGCAACAACGGCCGGATGTGCTTGCCGCAGAACACCAGTTACAAGCTGCGGATGCCAATATTGGCGCCTTGCGGGCCGCTTTTTTTCCGACCATCACCCTGACCAGTACATACGGCTCAGCCAGTACCGAGCTCTCTGGACTGTTTGCCAAGAACTCCAACATTTGGAGCTTTGTACCGCAAATCAGCATCCCCATATTCAATGCCGGCCGCAACCGTGCCAACCTGGCCGCAGGTGAAAAGAACCGTGACATCCTGCTGGCACAATACGAAAAAACCGTACAGACCGCATTCCGCGAAGTTGCCGATGTTCTGGCGCAACGCGAAGGCTTGCAATCACAGCTGGAAGCACAACAATCCCTGACAGAAGCCGCTGCAGAGGCCTTCAAACTGGCGGATGCCCGCTTTAAAAATGGCGTGGACAGCTACCTGGTCGTATTGGATGCCCAACGCACGCTTTACACTGCCGAGCAATCACTGGTTACCTTACAGCTGAGCGACGCCGCCAGCCAGCTGACCTTATATAAGGTCATGGGTGGCGGATGGCATTGATGCACAGGACATGCACAATCACCATTAAAAAAACGCCTTAAGACGTGCGGCGATGACTTCGTTGGTAAGTCATCGCTTACTGTCTGCGCCAAGGCTTAAGCCAAAGCTTGACCTGGCTTCACCACACAACTCATTTCTCCTCGCCTGCGGCCCATAAAAGTAATCACCGCAAAGCAATGACCGCTGTATAATCGGCCCCCGATTTATAATCGCGCACATTTTTTGCTTCCTTTTTGTAAATGCAGACAGAAATATCTTCCGAACACACCATTATCCTGGCCAAGAGACGGCATATTGAGGAGCTGGAACGACTCATTATTTGCACTGAATTTGTTGAGCTGATAGGCGAAATGATTCACCAGATTCAGGCTGAACGAGGGGCCAGCTGCCTCTACCTGGCTTCAGGCGGCCAACGCTTTGCCAAAGAGCGGGCCGACATCGTGGCAGGCAATGCACCGCTGGATATGAGATTCAAGCAAGGATTACAACGCCACCTGGATGCCAATCCCCAAGCCGATGCCAAGCAACTCACGCTGGTTTCATGGATATTATTGGGCTTTGACCAATTGACGGTGTTGCGGCACCAGGTCACTTTGCAGCAAATATCGTTTATCGACTGTATACAGGCGTTTACCCGCCTGATTGGCAGCCTGGTATCGCTGATTTTTGAGATCACGGACACCACGGTCAACAGCAAGATATCCAGCAGCTTGCTAGCGCTGTATAACCTGGTGCAGGGCAAAGAGTTTGCCGGCCAGGAACGTGCCGTGGGTGCACATATGTTTGGCTCTGGTAATGTGCAGATAGAGCACCAGCAGAAAGTCATGGAGTTAATGGCCCTGCAGGAACGCCATTTTGAATCGTTTAACCAGTTCGCGACACCAGCTTTACGCAATATCTGGGTGCGAACCAGTATGACCGATACGCAACGCAAATTCCTGCAATACCAAAGCAAGCTTACCAGTGCCTCGCCTGGCCAAACCTTGCAACCCAAAGATGGTGACTGCTGGTTTGAGCTTTGCAGCCAACGCTTGACTGACTTTTGGCAGATTCAGTGCCTGTTGATCAGCGATATGCACCAGGCCCTCAAACTACTGTTACAGGAGGCACAACAAGACCTGAAAAACACACGCCAGCATTTGCAGCAATTACGGGACAAAGCCAAGGTGCCAGGGCGCGACAGCGCATTTTTCAACCTGTCGATACCCGTTGAACATTCGTATGGCTTTTTAACCGACAAAGCCAATCAACCCTATCCCATAGAATCTGTGATCTCCTTATTGCAACAGCAGTCACAACAGATCGCGGAAATGGAATCCGAGCTCTCGGAAACCAAAAAAGCACTCACAGAAAGAAAGCAGATAGAACGCGCCAAAGGCTTGCTGATGAGCACATTCGGCCTGACAGAAGTGGAAGCTTATCAATCCATGCGCAGTACTGCCATGGAGCAAAAACGCAAGATCATTGATGTGGCAGAAAATATCCTGTTCCAACATAAACAAGCATCCTGATTGCCCTATGGACGTGGTGCATCCGCACCCCTATGGTGCGCCACTCTTATGTATAGCCCCTCTTCATCCATCGACAGGTGAAATAAAAACACCTTAAAAATTAAGCAGTTAAATATCACACCCAATTTGGCATGCCACTTGCTAATGCTCCTTTGAGTGGGCATCAATGGCG
>DATMSK010000271.1:0-22212 GCA_035565395.1 Methylophilus sp.
CAGAAGGCCATCCAATTTAACGTTGTTAAAGAATGATTGCCAGCTTTTTATAAAGAATAAGGCACGTTTTCAAATCATTCCTTCAAATACTTGCAAAAAAGCATCACCATATTTCTGCAATTTTGCCTGTCCTATCCCGCTAATCCGACCCATTTCATCCAAGGTCTGCGGTTTGCGATTATGAATTTCCAGCAAGGTACTATCGTGAAAAATCACATACGGTGGCACGCCTTGCTCTCTTGCCAGTTCCAGCCGTTTGGCTTTAAGTGCTTGCCAGAGTGGGTCATCATTGGCACCCTCAAATGCTTCTTTAGCACGGGCGCTACGTTCGGCTTTGCTCATGCGTTTTTCGGGTTCGGCATCACGGCGTAACCAGACTTCTTGCTCTCCTTTTAACACTGGGCGTGCGGCTTCGGTGAGATGCAAACCTCCATAGCCTGACAGATCAGTTTCTAATAATCCGGCGGCAATCAGTTGGCGATAGACGCCGCTCCACTGGGTTTGATTGAGGGTTTTGCCTATGCCGAAAGTGCTGACTTTATCGTGACCGAAGCGCTCGACTTGCGGGGTGACTTTGCCCATGAGCACATCAATTAAATGGCCGACACCGAATCTTTGGCCGGTGCGGTATACGCATGAGAGTGCCATTTGCGCGACCTGGGTGGCTTGCCAGGTTTCTACCGGGTGCAGGCAGTTATCGCACTGGCCGCAGGCACCGGGATGGCTCTCGCCAAAATAGCGCAGAATGCTTTGGTGACGGCAGGCGGTGGATTCGCAGTAACCTAGCAAGGCATCCAGCTTCAGGCGTTCCAGCCGTTTGCGTTCTTCGGAGGCTTCGCCGCTATCAAGCATTTGCCGCATGGAGACGACATCGCCCATGCCGTAGACCATCCAGGCATTGGCTTGCAGGCCATCGCGCCCGGCGCGGCCGGTTTCCTGGTAATAGCCTTCCATACTTTTTGGCAGGTCTAAATGCGCGACAAAGCGCACGTTGGGTTTATCGATGCCCATGCCAAATGCGATGGTCGCCACCATGATGATGCCTTCTTCACGCAGGAAGCGGCGCTGGTGATGTTCGCGTAACTGCGCAGGCAAACCGGCGTGGTATGGCAAGGCAGACCAGCCTTTTTCGACCAGCCAGGCGGCGGTTTCTTCGACTTTTCGCCGCGACAGACAATAAATAATGCCGGCATCGTCTGGATGTTCACGCTCCAGAAATGCCTGCAATTGCTGGCGGGCATTGTTTTTAATACCGACGTGGTAGCGGATATTCGGACGGTCAAAGCTAGAGACAAACTGGCGGGCGTATTCGAGGTTGAGTTGACTGATGATTTCGGCACGCGTGGGTGCATCTGCCGTCGCAGTGAGCGCAATGCGCGGCACCTCGGGGAAACGGTTATGCAACACTGTTAGCTGGCGATATTCCGGCCGGAAATCATGCCCCCATTGCGACACGCAATGCGCCTCATCAATCGCAAATAAAGCAAGGCCAACATGCTGTTGTACTTCATCGAGCAAGCTTAAAAAGCTGCCGACCATCAAACGCTCGGGTGCCACGTACAATATTTTGATTTCACCACTCACCACCTGGCGGGTGATACGGGCGTTATCCTCTGCGCTTAAACTGGAATTTAAAAAGGCAGCGTTGACGCCTAATTGCTGTAAGGCTTCGACCTGGTCTTGCATCAGGGCAATCAAAGGCGAAACCACAATTGCCAAGCCATCGCGAGCCAAGGCGGGAATCTGGTAACACAGCGATTTTCCGCCGCCGGTGGGCATGAGCACCAGCGCATCGTCACCTGCAATCACATGCTCGACGATGGCTTGTTGCTGGTGGCGGAACTGGTTGTAACCGAAGACTTCTTGGAGGATTTGTTGTGGTGATGGGCTCGCCATTTAAATAGCAAGCCTAGATTTTGTTATATGGATTGATCAGTTGGTCTACGAGTTCGTGTAAGGCTTTACGCATCTGTTCTTCACTGACTTCCATCAGCAAGCCATCTTCCAGCGCATCTTGTGCAATCTGTTTCAGTTCATCAAAATTTTCGGCCATGACTTTGACCTTTTCGGTGCAGGAAACCACCGAACCGTCATCGCGTACCCATTTTGGCCATTCATTACTCATTTAATTATTTACTCACCTGGTTAATTACTGAGTGTGTGCAGTTGTTGCAGTAGTTTTGCCATCGCTTGCCCACGGTGACTCAACTGGCTTTTGATCTCAAGCGGTAATTCTGCCACGGTTTTGCCTGTCTGCGTATCCAGAAACAGTGGATCATAGCCAAAGCCTTCGGTGCCGCGGAACTCACGCAGGATTTCACCGCGCCACATGCCATCGGCAATAATGGGCTGCGGGTCTTGCGGATTACGCACCAGGACCACCACACTATAGAAATAGGCACGTCGATCGGCGATGCGTTCCATGGCAGTCAACAATTTATCGTTGTTGCGCTCGTCTTGCGTGAGCAGGCTTTTGGTCGGTTGTGCGCCGGCATAACGTGCAGAGATCACGCCGGGGGCACCTTGCAAGGCATCGACACACAAGCCGGAATCATCTGCCAGTGCGGGCAAACCGGTATGCTGGCTGGCATGGCGCGCCTTGGCCAGCGCGTTTTCAATAAAGGTGCAATGCGGCTCGGGGCACTCTGGTACATGCAACTCGGATTGCGGCACCACCTCGATATTTAAGGGGGCCAGCAAATGCGCAATTTCACGGATTTTGCCTTTGTTACCGGAGGCAATGACCAGTTTATTGAAGGGCAAGGCCATGCTTAAGCGGCCAGTGCGGTTTTTTGAATCACGGAAATTTCGCTGATGCCTTTCGCAGCCAGGTCCAGAATCTGGTTCATGGTTTCACGTGCAAATGGCTCACCTTCGGCAGTGCCCTGAATTTCGACAAAACCACCTTTGCCGGTCATGACCACGTTCATGTCGGTGTCGCAGTCTGAGTCTTCAATGTAGTCCAAATCCAATACCGGTGTACCTTGATAAACGCCGACGGAAATGGCAGCGACGGAATCTTTGATCGGGCTTTCTGACAACAAACCTTTTTGCAGCAAAGTGCTCACGGCATCGACCATGGCGACATAAGCGCCGGTAATGCTGGCGGTGCGTGTGCCGCCATCGGCCTGGATCACGTCACAGTCAAAATGGATGGTACGCTCACCGAGTTTTTCCATATCAATCACCGCGCGCAGGCTACGGCCAATCAAGCGCTGGATTTCCTGTGTACGGCCGGTTTGTTTGCCCCTGGCCGCTTCACGGTCCATACGGCTACCAGTTGAACGTGGCAGCATGCCGTACTCGGCGGTGACCCAGCCCTGGTTTTTACCCTTCAAAAAGCCAGGGACTTTTTCTTCCACACTGGCGGTACAGATGACATGGGTATCGCCAAACTTCACCAGCACTGAGCCTTCGGCATGCTTGGTGTAATGACGGATGATTTGGATGGCGCGCAACTGGTCGTTGGCACGCTGACTGGGTCTGCTCATGGTAAACACTCTCTGCTATTTAATATGTTGCTGGGTTCTGCCCAGCGCTTCTTGTATCTCGGCAATCGCCTTTTCAATTTCGTCATCGGTCAGGTCCAGACCATATGGGCTGGGCGTGGCCGGACTTTCATTCATCATGGTGGTGGTGACATCGACTGGTAAATCCAGGGTCGAAATGGTTAATGGACTCACCACACGTTGTCCCCATTGCAAGGCAATGGCGCTCATATTGTCACCCACCGTGATACTGGCTGCATCGGCATCATCCAGCAGGCGGCTGACGCCATCATTAATATCCGCCGCCAGCATATGTTGCGCCATATTCATCTCAGGCACCGTATTCCACACGCCATCCGAGCACAGCATGATGACATCGCCTTCGCGTAACGGGATAGGCGGCGTCAACTCAACCTTGGGTGCGCGCTCACCACCCAGGCAATTATAAATTTTATTGCGGTGCGGATGATGATCTACCTCAGCTGCGGTGATTTTTCCTTCTCGCAATAGCGACTGCACCACAGAGTGGTCTTCGGTCTGGTGCTCGACCAGGCCGTTGCGGTAATGATAAAGGCGCGAATCACCGACATGGGCGCAAAACAGCTTGTTATGCTGGATCAGTGCGACCACGATGGTGGTGCGCGGCGACTCCATCAGGCGTTTTTGCATCCGCACATTTTCAATCACCTCATGTGCCTGGACGATTTGCGTGCGTAAAAATTCCGCTGGCTGGACAATTAATGGTTTGGATTCCCGCTGAAATGCTTCCACCAGGGTTTTGACCGCGACCTCGGCTGCCACATCGCCATGCTGGTGGCCACCCATGCCATCAGCCAATACCATGAGGATGGCATGCCTATGGTAAGAATAGGCCAGCCTGTCCTGGTTGTAAGGCCTAGGCCCCTGCCGACTCCCCTGTGCAATGGTGAATTTCATAGTGGCTTGTTCAATACCTTGATGATTTTATCCACCAGCGATCCACGCGGATTCTCTGCCACATGGATGCCGATCATTTTTTTCTGTAATGAGAACACGCTTTGCGGCCGAGACAAATAATCCAGTTGCATGCATTCATCAATAATGGCCAGCAATTTTTCAGAGTATATCTGTTTACCGAGCTCGACAGCAGGCACCAATGTATCTTCTTTCAGGCGCTGGTTGGCTGAGACTGGGGATGACCGCTGCAAACAGGCATACATGCTGGCGCCTATGCTGTAAATATCACTCCATGGGCCCAGGTGCTTGCGGTCTATATACTGTTCAGGCGGTGCAAAACCTGGCGTGTAGGTCGGTGCCAGCGTCACCTCAGACAAGGCCTGACGCGCCGATCCGAAGTCCAGCAGCATGGGCGAACCATCGAGGCGGATATAGATATTGGCCGGTTTGATATCGAGATGCAGCAGTTTGCGGGTATGCACCTCGCGCAAGCCATTGAGCAATTCAATAAACATGCGGATAAGGAAGTTTTCGGGCACGGGCTGCGACAAGGCCATGATGTAGTCTTGCAGTGACTTGCCGCGCTCGTATTTCATGACCATGTAGACGGTATTGTTGGCACGGAAGAAGTTTTTCACACGCACGATATTTTTGTGCTCGATATTGGCCAGCGCCAGGCCTTCTTCAAAAAAGCACTTCATGCCGTGTTTGTAGGCTGCCTCGTTTTTACCATTGGAGCGGATATGCGTATGCTCGTCGCGCTCGGCCAGCGTCACTGGCATATATTCCTTGATGGCAACGGTATTTTTTTGCGGATCTTGTGCCAGATAGACGAAGCTGAACCCGCCCAGACTCAACACCCGTGTAATGGTGTAGTCATGCAGCGCTGTGCCTACCGGCAAGGCAAAATCAAATTTATTTGAGAGCTTCACTAGCGCTTTAACGTCACAATCATGGCTTTTATTAAGGGAAACCCTGCATTCGGTCATTTGAATTGCGGGTTTCTTTTATCGTTGTAGTATTTTCGCATATCGATAACGCATTTGATACAATCGTCCCGTTTGCCAGCAGGCCCCATCAATCCACCAAGAACTACGAAGATACCCACGACAATGACCGCTAAAAAAACCGCTCAGGACTACCCTATTTTAAGCATGACCGGCTTTGCCGCAACGGAGTCACGCTTCCCTGGTGGCCTGCTGCTGATTGAGTTGCGCGCGGTCAATCACCGTTACCTCGAACTGAATGTCAAAATTGACGACAGCTTGCGCCAGTATGAAGCGCACATCCGCGAGCAATTACAAAGCCGCCTCGGTCGCGGCAAGGTGGAATGCCGGATGAGCCTCAAAAGTGATCATGCCGCGACGCATCTGGCATTGAACCCGGCCATGGTGGCACAAATTTCACAAACGCTCAGCGAATTACAGCAGCATTTCCCACAGGCACAACCGGTGAACCTAGTCGAGGTGTCCAAGCTACCAGGCGTGCTGCAGAGCGAAGCCGTGGATGCCGAAGCCCTGGCACAAGGGCTGCTCAATGGATTGTCACACGCGATTGACGAATTGATTGCCGCCCGCCAGCGCGAAGGGGAAAAACTCAAGCAGGTCTTGCTGAACCGTTTGCAGGGAGTACGCGAGCAGATTAGCATCGTCAAACCTTTGTTGCCGGCGCTGGTAAGCCAGTATCAGGAAAAACTGACGGCCAAACTGCGTGAAGCCATGCAGGCCGATGATGACCGTGTGCGCCAGGAAATCGTACTCTATGCGCAACGCATTGATGTGGATGAAGAGCTGGCGCGCCTGCAATCCCACATTGTTGAAATGGACCGCATCCTGAGTGCAGGCGGTGCTGTGGGCAAAAAACTGGACTTCCTGATGCAGGAAATGAACCGGGAAGCGAATACGCTGGGCTCAAAATCGGTGGCGATTGAAACCACGCAGGTTTCCATGCAGCTCAAAGTGCTGATTGAGCAGATGCGCGAACAAATCCAGAATATTGAATAAATCCAACACTGCAAATACTGTCAGGGCTGCGTCAGTAATGAATTGGCGTTTTATTGCAAACATAGTGGTATAGTCAACTTACGTCCACCATAGTAGGCTAAAGACCATGCATCTTCTGCGCTATGCTTTTCTCCCCTTTTGCCTAATGCCACTAGAGGCAATGGCTGAAACCACCATGCTGGTGATTCCTGATCAAGGCTGGTCTGTGACCTTTGATGCGCCACCCTTGCGGCCCGTGCGCGAGGCAGACTCGAATGATCACTACATGTACTCTGCCAACGCCAATAACTTTGCCGTTACGTTGTACGTAGATACGCCGCCGTGCAATGGGGATGACTCGCATGAAGCCGCGTTAAATTGCTATTGGGCCAAAGCGGGCAAGGATCCACTGATCAACCAGGCCAGCGTGACCAAAAATTGTAATCAGCAGTACTGCAAAATCAGTTACGACTTTGAAAATAGCTTTCAGGGCGCGTCCATCAAACAGAAACATGTCCATTTTGTGTTTACACACCGGGATAGATGGTCGAATCTTCATGCGGCGGTTTCCAATCCCAGCGAAAATGATTTGAAGCTGCTTGAAGCATTTACACAGTCTTTTAGCTATCAATAAACGTTTAGGCGTTTGCCGTTCTAACGTTGCACCACAATCGAGATGAACAAATGCACTCTTATGGTGCATTCCGTCCTTTCGCATTCACTCAAATTTTAATAACCTACTGATTTAAATAAGAATTGTTAGCTGGCACACGGCTTGCTCTTATTTAATTGAATTTTACAAGTAAGGCAAAGGTCCAGCATCATGACGCAATCAGCCAAACAGTTTTTTGATGAAATGCAGGGCTATGGGGGCAATGTACGGGCGATTTACCAGGCATATAAGCATTGGTTAAGCGATGTACCTACGCAACAACTGGCCGCAAAGCGTGCCGAAGCTGAAGTTTTGTTCCGCCGTGTCGGCATTACATTCAATGTCTATGGCGAGGAAGATGGCGCCGAGCGCCTGATTCCGTTTGATGTGATCCCACGCATGATTTCGGCCAGCGAGTGGGCCCACCTGTCCAAAGGGGCTGTGCAGCGTGTGCGCGCACTGAATATGTTCCTGCATGACATTTATCATGACCAGGAAATCATCAAGGCCGGCATTGTGCCGCACAGCATTTTGAGCAATGCGCAATACCGGCCGGAAATGGTGGGCGTGAATGTGCCCAACCAGGTCTACGCCCATGTGGCGGGTATCGACCTGGTCCGCACCAGCGAATCCCAGTTTTATGTGCTGGAAGACAATCTGCGTACGCCATCTGGCGTCTCCTACATGCTGGAAGACCGCAAAATGATGATGCGGCTGTTCCCAGATTTATTTAAGAAATATCCGATTGCGCCGGTAGAGCATTACCCACATGTATTGCTCAACAATTTGCGCTCGGTCGCCCAAACCGGTGTCACCGACCCGACCGTGGTCCTGCTTTCACCAGGCGCTTATAACAGTGCCTACTTTGAACATGCCTTCCTCGCCCAGCAAATGGGTATAGAACTGGTGGAAGGCCAAGATTTGTTTGTCCGTAATAACGCCGTCTACATGCGCACCACACAAGGCCCGCAAAGGGTGGATGTGATTTACCGCCGCATCGACGACGACTTCCTTGACCCTCTGGTGTTCAAGCCCGATTCCCTGTTGGGCGTGCCAGGTCTGCTCTCCGTTTACCGCAATGGTGGCGTCACATTGGCTAACGCTGTAGGCACCGGCGTGGCCGATGATAAGGCGACGTATATTTACGTGCCGGAGATGATCAAGTTCTACCTGGGTGAATCTCCCATCCTGCAGAACGTGCCTACGTATCAACTCAGCAAGGAAGATGATCTGGCCTATGTGCTAGATCATCTGCCCGAGCTGGTCGTCAAGGAGGTACAAGGCTCCGGCGGCTACGGCATGCTGGTCGGCCCGACTGCCAGCAAGCAGGAAATTGAAGAATTCCGGTTGCGTATTGTTTCCAAACCATCGAATTACATTGCGCAGCCCACATTGGCACTGTCTACCTGCCCGACCTTGGTCGATCAGGGCATTGCGCCACGCCATGTCGACCTGCGGCCATTTGTATTGTCCGGTAAAACCGTCAGCGTGGTACCAGGCGGCCTGTCACGCGTGGCACTTAAAGAAGGCTCACTCGTCGTTAACTCATCACAAGGCGGTGGTACCAAAGATACCTGGGTGCTGGAGCGTGATGATGTCTGTGTCGATACTGCGCAGTCACAAATGGCTGCCCAACAAATGAATCAAGAGGCCGTCATATGCTAAGCCGCACCGCAGACCATTTATACTGGATGGCACGTTATATTGAGCGCACTGAAAACGTTGCGCGCGTGCTGGATGTCACCTATAACATGTCCCTATTGCCCTCGGACAGCAGCAATGAAGAAGAGCTGTGGGACACCGTGCTCGAAATTGCTGGTATCCGCGATATTTATGACGCGACTTACAAAGAGCTGAATGCGGCTAATGTGATCAAACACCTGGTCATGGATAGCCACAACCCATCCAGCATTTACAGTTCACTGCGTAGCGCACGGGAAAATGCACGCGCCGTACGCGTTGCCATGACCACCGAAACCTGGGAAAACATGAACACGCTCTGGCTGGAATTTGGCCAGTACATCAAGCAGGACCTGACAAAAACCGGCCTCAGCGAGTTTTGTGAGTGGGTCAAAAGCCGTTCACATCTGTTCCGCGGGGTATGCTTTGGCACCATGCTGCGCGATGAGGCGTTCAGTTTTGTCCGCCTGGGCACGTTTATGGAACGTGCGGACAACACGGCACGCCTGCTGGATGTGAAATATGAATTTTTAATCCCCATGCAGGAAGCCAATGATGGCGCAGTCGACTACTACGAATGGAGCGCCGTGTTGCGCTCCGTCTCGGCCTTCCAGGCCTATCAGAAGGTTTACCGCGATGCGATTGAACCGATGAAAGTGTCTGAACTGCTCATTTTGCGTGAAGACATGCCGCGCTCACTGCATGCCTGCTATGCCGAAATCATGCCGATTTTGCGCCAGGTGGCCGGTAGCCGCCAGACCGAAGCTGAGCGTTTGGCCGGGCAAATGCATGCAAAACTGCATTATGGCCGCATGCTGGATATTGTCCGCGATGGGGTACACCATTTCCTGGACGAATTTATCCTGGCCAACCGCAAGCTGGGCGAAGAAATACAACGTAATTTTTTAAGTGCGACAGCCTGATAGAAACGCACGCATGATAACGCCATAGATTGCCATGAACCCCCTCATGCGCAGACTGTTGTAAAACAGCGCTGCGCTTTTTACTTTAACCGATACCCTGCATCATGCTGCTTAATATTGAACACCAGACCCAATATGTTTTCAGTGAAGTCGTGCAATACACCATACAACAGTTGCGCCTGACGCCGCGCAACGGGTATGGGCAAGCGGTCAAACACTGGCAGATCAAGATGAATGGCCAATTAACGCCATTTGAAGATGCTTTTGGCAATCTCTCGCATACCCTGGTCATAGACCAGCCGCATGACTCATTGCTGATTACCGTCTCGGGTGCAGTAGAAACCGGGCTGCAAACAGAACAACCCGAACAGGCTCTGCCACCAGAAATTTACCTGCGGGATACACCGCTGACACAGGCAGATGCCGCTATGCTGGAATTTGCCCGGCCGTTTGCGAATGCCCCGCTCACCGCGCTGATGCAGGCCCTGCGCGAACGTATGCAGTACATCAAAGGTGCAACTCAGGTAGACACGCCCGCCGCTGAAGCTTTCCGGCTTGGCAAAGGCGTCTGTCAGGACCATGCGCACGCCTTTATCGGCTGCTGCCGTAGCCTGGGGCTGCCTGCGCGATATGTCAGCGGCTATTTGTTTACTGTGGATGGCAGCCTCATGCAAACGCACGCCTGGGCCGACGTCTGGCAACAAGGGCAATGGCTGGGCCTGGATGTCTCTAACGGCACATTGGTTAACGAGACCCATGTCAGGCTAGCACACGGGCTGGATTACCGCAGTGCCAGCCCGGTGACTGGTTCCCGCATGGGCGGTGGCATCGAAGGCATGGCCAGCGTGGTCAGTGTGAACCAGCAAGAAAGCCGGGCCAAGCCACAAGACCAGGCGCGCTTGCTGCAACAGGCGCAAAGTGCGCAGCAGTAGCTGGTTGCTGCGTGCTATGATGCCCTATCCGATTTTATTTTCTAACCGCTAACGCTTATGACTTACTGTGTAGGTATTTTGCTGGAACAAGGCCTGGTCCTGGCATCTGACACACGGACCAATGCCGGCGTGGACCAGGTGGCCATTGCGCCCAAGATGCATGTGTTTGAGGTGCCGGGGGAGCGCATCATTGTGCTGCTCACGGCCGGCAACCTGGCCATTACCCAGTCAGTAGTCAATCTGTGTCGCGAACAACTCAAGTCCCCCGAACCGCATGCCCATTTGCATAATGTGCAATCACTATTTGAAGCGGCCAGTGTGGTCGGCGCCGCCATGCGTAGCGTTCACCAGCGCGACGGTAAAGCCCTGAAAGAACACAGTATTGATTTTAGCGCCAGCATTCTTGTAGCCGGGCAAATCAAGGGCGAGAAGCCACGCCTGTTTAATGTTTACGCTGCCGGTAACTTTATTGAGGCTACGCCGGACACCCCCTATTTGCAGATCGGCGAAACCAAATACGGCAAACCCATCATAGACCGTGTCGTCAAACATCAAACCAATGTCACAGATGCGGTAAAATGCGTGCTGATTTCATTTGACTCCACTATCCGCAGCAATATTTCTGTGGCTTTACCGATTGACTTGATGATATACCGTACTGACAGTTTAAACGCCGATTGCCGGCAGCGCCTGATGGAAGATGACCCTTATTACGCCAGTATCCGCAAGGGCTGGAGTGAAGGTTTGAAAGCCGTGTTTTCTTCATTACCCAACCCGGCCTGGAGCACCTCATGAGTCATGGTCATTTGTTTGTGATTTCTGCCGCCTCCGGCGCGGGCAAAACCAGCCTGGTACGTGCCATGCTGGCGCAAGATCCCATCCTAAAACTGTCAGTCTCACATACGACGCGTGCGCCCCGTCCGGGTGAGGAAGATGGCATTCATTACCACTTCGTTTCCGAACCAGAGTTCCTGCAAATCCTTGATAGCGGTGGCTTCCTCGAAAGTGCGCATGTGCATAGTGCACGTTATGGCACGGCGCAAAGTGAGGTCGAAAATGCGCTAGCGGCTGGCCGCGATGTCATCCTGGAAATTGACTGGCAAGGCGCACAACAGATACGCACACTATTCCCGCAAGTGACCTCTATTTTTATCCTGCCGCCTTCTATAGAGGCCCTGTCGCACCGCCTGAACAGCCGTGGCCAGGACAGCGAGGCCGTGATTACGCAACGTTTGGCAGCTGCCCGCGAGGAGATGCGTCACGTGCATGAGTTTGATTATGTTACAATTAATGATAATTTTGACGTGGCCTTGCAGGATCTGATGGCGATTGTTCGCGCCCAGCGCTTGCAGTTAAACCGCCAGGTGGCCTGCCACGCGTCATTGATTCAATCACTTACCTGACCCAGCGCCTGACGGCACTGACCCAGGCTCCAACTTAGAGGTTTTTATGGCACGTATTACTGTTGATGATTGCTTGGACAACATCCCTAACCGTTTTCAATTGACACTGGTTGCGGCTTACCGCGCCAGACAGCTGGCCAATGGTTCCGATCCATTAGTGAGTGGTTACTCACAAAAAGATAAAGCCACTGTGTTGGCCTTGCGCGAAATCGCAGCCGGCAAAATCGGTGTTGAGCTACTAGAGAAAAAGGGCCAAGCATAAGCAACTATGCCCCACACCCAAGGCGATTCTGCCCACCGCAAGTCTAGGCCTCCCTTGGAGGAGGTCGATTTGCTACCGGCTGACCGTGAGGATTCTCCCCTTACCCAGCTGATCCGCAAGTATCTCAATGAAGAAGAAGTGCAACTGGTCTGGCAAGCGTACCGCTATGCCGACCAGGCGCATGCCGGCCAAACCCGCAAAACCGGCGAACCCTACATCACCCACCCGATTTCTGTGGCCTGCATCCTGGCCAGGTTACATTTGGACCTGCCCACGCTATTAGCTGCCTTACTGCACGACGTCGTCGAAGATACCGAAGTTGACAGTGCGGCCATTACCGAACGCTTTGGCAAACAGGTCGCAGACCTGGTGGATGGGCTGACCAAGCTCGATAAGGTAGAGCTGCAAACGGCCACCCAGGCCCAGGCCGAAAATTTCCGTAAAATGCTGCTGGCCATGAGCCAGGACGTGCGCGTAATACTGGTCAAGCTGGCAGACCGTTTGCACAATATGCAGACACTGGATGCCATGCGCGCGGAAAAGCAAAAACGCATTGCACGCGAAACGCTGGATATTTATGCGCCGATTGCCAATCGCCTGGGCTTGAACCCGATTTACCATGAGCTGGAAGATCTCAGCTTCAAATACCTGTACCCCAACCGATACCGCGTCATTGATAAGGCCATCCGCACTGCCCGCGGCCACCGCAAAGAGGTTGTCAGCAAGATTCAAGACGCCATCCAGAACCAGCTGACGCAATACCAGATTGAATATGACGTACAGGGCCGCGAAAAGCATTTGTACAGCATTTACAAAAAGATGTCAGAAAAAGCGATGAAGTTATCGCAAATTGGCGACATTTACGGTTTTAGGGTCATCGTCAAGGATACGGCGGCCTGCTACCTGGCCTTAGGCGCCCTGCACGCTTTATACAAACCGATTCCTGGCCGTTTTAAAGATTATATTGCCATCCCCAAGGCCAATGGCTACCAGTCACTGCATACCACCTTGTTCGGCCCCTTTGGTACGCCGATTGAAGTTCAGATCCGCAGTCAGGAAATGCACAATATTGCCGATGCCGGTGTGGCTGCGCACTGGTTGTACAAAACGACCGATGCCCATTTGACCAAGCTGCAGCAGCAAACTCACCAGTGGTTACAGCGCCTGGTGGAAATCCAGACCGAAAGTGATGACAGCCACGAGTTCCTGGAGAACTTCAAGGTGGACCTGTTTCCGGATGAGGTGTACGTGTTCACGCCCAAAGGCAACATCATGGCTTTGCCACGCGGCTCAACGGCGGTCGACTTTGCTTATGCCGTGCACTCCGATGTCGGTAATAGCTGTGTGGCGGTTAAAATCAATAACGAACTGGCGCCCCTGCGTACTGAAATGCGCAACGGTGACCATGTGGAAATCATTACTGCGCCGCTGGCCAAGCCCAACCCGGCCTGGCTCAATTACGTGGTTACTGGCAAGGCACGTTCGCATATTCGCCATTACCTGAAAACGGTGAAGGTGGAAGAATCTGCACAATTGGGCGAGCGCATGCTGAATGTGGCATTACGCGCCATGCATATTGAACCCGCAGCGCTGTCTGACAAGCAGTGGCAAAAAGTCATGAATGACTATGGCGTCAAAACGCGCCAAGCTATTTTGACCGATATCGGCCTTGGCAAGCGCAACAGCCTCATGGTGGCCCACCAGTTGGTCGCGCATCCAGCAGAGGCTGAAGAAAAGTCTGCCAAAGTGCTGGATACCATCACCATCCGTGGTTCAGAAGGCATGGCCGTACAATTTGCCCAATGTTGCAGGCCGATTCCTGGTGATCCTATCCTGGGCTTTATTAACAAGGATAAAGGCCTGGTCATTCATACCCATGACTGTCCGGCCATCCGCAAATTCAAGCTGGATCCGGAAAAATGGCTGGATGTGGAATGGGACGCCGATCCGAAGAAACTGTTCAGCGTCAACTTGCGCGTCACCGTGGTCGACCAGCGCGGCATGCTGGCCAAGATTGCGGCCACCATCTCCAATGCGGATGCCAACATTGATAACGTGAGTGTCGAAACCAGTGATGGCAGCCAGTATTCCAATGTCAACTTCACGGTGCAGGTGCACAACCGCGTACACCTGGCGACCCTGATCCGCAACCTGCGCAAGATCCAGCAAATCGTGCGGATCAACCGGGTTAAAGGCAACCAGCTGGAACAACGCATCCAGTAACCCGCCCCTGCCCGCATGCGCCCCTTGAGCGACATCAAAGGTTTTACGCCTGCCTTGTGTAGCCAGCTGGATAAACTGGGCATCCGCAGTGTCGAAAGCCTGTTGTTGCATTTACCCCTGCGCTACATCGATGAAACCCGTATCACGGCCATCCGCGATTTACGGCTCGGCGAGCAAACCCAAATTGAAGGGGTGGTTGTCCATCAGGAGGTGAGTTACAAGCCGCGCAAAACGCTCAATGTCCGGGTACAAGACGATACTGGCGTCCTCAACCTGCGCTTCCTGCACTTTTACCCCAGCCAGGTTTCCGCCATGCAGACAGGCCAGCGCTTGCGCGTCTTTGGCGAAGTCCGTCCCGGATTTTTTGGCTATGAAATGGTGCACCCCACCCAGCGCAAAGTGAAGGAGGACACCCCCGTCAACAGCGCACTGACACCAGTCTACCCCACCACCGCCGGCTTGAGTCAATCGGCCATTCGCAAGGCGGTGAAACTGGTCTTGCATGGTGAGCACCTGCACGAGACCCTGCCGGACTGGGTGTATCAAGGCATGCGCCTGCCAGATTTTGCCAGCAGCCTACGGCTGTTGCACCAGCCCAGTCCAGAGACAGCACTCAACACCCTGGAAGACCGCACACACCCGGCCTGGCAGCGGCTGGCTTACGATGAACTACTCGCGCAACAGCTGTCCATGCGCCAGCATTATGCACGCCGCAAACAATCACAGGCGCCCGCCATTTCCGGCTCACAACACCTGGTCGCCCGCTTGCTTGCCAGCTTGCCGTTTGCACTGACGTCAGCGCAACAAAAAGTGGTGCATGAAATCCAGCACGACCTGGCGCAACCCCATCCCATGCAACGCTTGCTGCAAGGAGATGTGGGTAGCGGAAAAACCATCGTCGCCTGCATCGCGGCCTTACAGCTGATTGAGCATGGCTGGCAAGTGGCCATCATGGCCCCTACAGAAATCCTGGCGGAACAGCATTACAAAAAATTGTGCGGCTGGTTACAGCCGTTGGGCATCACGGTCGCCTGGCTCACCGGCAGCCAACCTAAAAAGGAACGTGAGCAATCACTCTCACTCATTGCAAACGGTGACGCCATGTTGGCCGTAGGTACCCATGCCTTGTTCCAAGATGATGTCGAGTTCAAACAACTGGGTTTAGCCATTGTCGATGAGCAACACCGCTTTGGTGTGGGGCAACGCCTGGCGCTGCGCAAAAAAGGGACCGGAAAAAACGACACGGTATCTCGTTGGGAACCGCACCAGCTGATGATGTCTGCAACGCCTATCCCACGCACTTTATCCATGAGTTATTACGCCGACCTGGATGTATCGGTCATTGACGAATTGCCACCCGGCCGAACGCCTGTGATCACCAAACTGGTAGCCGATGACAGGCGCGAAGAAATTTTGCAACGCGTGCATGATGCCTGCGCCCAGGGCCACCAGGCCTACTGGGTATGCCCGCTGATTGAAGAATCAGAAGCCCTGCAACTACAAACTGCCAATGATACCTTTGCCTATATGCAGCAGGCTTTTCCCGAGTTACGTGTGGGCTTGGTGCATGGCCGCATGAAGACGGCCGAAAAACAGACCGTCATGCAGGCTTTTGCCGCCAACGACATTCACTTGCTGGTCGCCACCACGGTGATTGAAGTCGGCGTCGATGTCCCCAATGCGAGTTTAATGGTAATTGAACATGCCGAACGCATGGGCCTGAGCCAGCTACACCAGTTACGTGGCCGCGTCGGGCGGGGATCAGCCAAAAGTACCTGTATTCTGCTGTATAACAAGCAGCAATGTTCGCAAATTGGCCGCCAGCGTCTCAAGGTTATTTTTGAAAGCAGCGACGGCTTCGAGATCGCACAGGCAGATTTACATATCCGGGGTCCGGGTGAATTACTGGGTACGCGGCAGAGTGGTGTGCCCATGCTCAAGATTGCTGACCTGGAACGGGATGCTGACCTGTTGGACATCGCCAAAACCATGGCTGACCAGTTATTGCAACGTGCACCTGCAGCCGTATCCGCGCATTTGCAACGCTGGTTAAGCCAGGCAGAGGATTGGGTCAAGGTCTAGCAGATCACTGCAAACTAGGCTTGCCCCGGCAATGCTGACGTTTTTTCTCTGGCTGAGGATTTTTTTGTCCGGGACATGGCTGCCAGCAGATTCGCTTCAAAGTCCTGCAAAGGGAGTGGGCGGCTAAACAGGTAGCCCTGAAAACAATGGCATCCCATCTCTTGCAACAAGGTCATTTGCTGTTGCATCTCCACCCCTTCGGCAATCACACTATGGCCCAGGTTTTTGCCCATATTGATAATGGTTTGCACAATAAAGGCATCGTAACTGTTGAGCACAATATCCTTGATAAAACTGCGGTCTATTTTTAGCTCGTCGAGCGGCAGGCGCTTCAATACCAGCAACGAAGACTGCCCGATCCCAAAATCATCCAGTGAGAAGCTGATGCCCAGCGCCCTGAGCGCGGAAATTTTACCAATCACTTCATCCAGGTTTTTTACAATCAGGCTTTCGGTCAACTCCAGCCGCAAACGCCTGGCATCGCAGCCGCTAGCCTGTACCGTCTCAGTCACGGTGGCAACAAATTCAGGCTGGCTAAACTGGATGGCACTCACATTAACCGATAATTGCAGTGATGCCGTCAGCGCAGATTTCGACCACTGCTGGAGTTGCTGGCAGGCCTGCGCCAGCACCCATTGCCCAATCGCGACAATTTCGCCGGTGTCCTCCGCAATCGGGATAAACTGATCAGGCGGGATCATGCCCAGCGTCAGATGTTGCCAGCGCAATAACACTTCTGCCCCTATCGGCTGTTGCTCGGCATCGACTTGTATCTGGTAGTACAACAGGAACTGGTTGGCCTGTAGCGCAAATGCCAGCTCATTTTCCAGCGTCGCGCGCATTTCTATCGCCGGATGCGTCGCTTCGTCATACATCTGTATGCTGTTCAGGTTATCGGATTTTTTGGCCTGATACATGGCAATGTCCGCACGCATTAACACTTCCGCCTGGCTACATTGATCGCCGAGAAACAAGCAAATCCCGATGCTGGGTTCAGTACGATACCTGGTATTCTGCAACTGGAATGGTTGCTCAAACACCGCCATCATTTTTTCAGCCGCAACCTGCGCGGCAGCTGCGGCTTCTGCCTTGTCTGTCGATAACTCATCCAGTACCGCAATAAACTCATCTCCACCCATACGGGCAATGGTGTCCTTTTTGCGCATGCATTCCTGTAAACGGGCCGCCACCTGCTGCAATAATTCATCACCCGCCTGATGACCTTTACTGTCATTGAGCCCTTTAAAATTGTTCAGGTCCAGAGACAAGACTGCGCCGTAGGTTTGATTGCGTACACACCGCGCAAAAGCTTGGCTCAGGCGGTCTGCCAGCAATCGCCGGTTCGGCAAACCGGTTAAAAAATCATAATAAGCCAGCTGGTGGACTTTTTGATTATCGAGATTGGAGGCAATGCGTAAGGAGATATTCTCGCGCAAACTGAGCGCCAGGCCACGCCCTGCCACGGTGACATAAACGACATAGACGATAAACAAGACGGCCAGGGCCAGCGATACGGAACTGCCATGGATGAGGAAGCGTGGAATCATGAACAACAGAATGCCACCAGTAAACAGGTTGCTGCTGAAGGTGTCTACCGAATAAATAACAATCCCGGCACCAGACACCCCCACCAGCGCAAAAATCAGGAAGGCCTGATGTGCAGTATCGCTCTCTGGAAACAGTAGAATGCCAGCCAACCCCCAGGCAATGCCGCAAAAACCGGTACTGGCACGAAACCACTGCAGCCACTGGCGGCTATGTCGCGCATGCTGCTGGTCTTTTTCATACTGATACGTCAGAAGGCCGCGCGTACCATAGGCGGCAATGAAAACAGCAGACCATATGGTCAGGATGACAGGATTAATCAGCGGCCGCTGCACAAGCAATAAGGCAATCATGACCACGATCGCGGCCAGTAGTGATCTGCGATTGTTTGCATAAAGCATGCCCACAATTTCAGACTGCAATGCGGATGATTCCGCCGTTTTGTTCACTGCCCGCACCCCCTGCAATTATTGTTTACTGCTCAACGGGTCAATCTGGTTAACGCTATGCAGTTATCATGCGCTCAAACATGAAAAAAAACACTATTCCACAGTGCGTTTTTAGTCCAAAAATGGCAAAAAAACTCTAAGAAATGTCAGCGGTGCAACCAGTGTTGCACAAGCTTGACGTAACGCGGCATCACCACATACACCATCAGCGCCACCACCACGGCTGTCACAAAAAAAGTATGCACAATGCGGTTGGGGGGCAAACCAGCCTCATCCAGGAGGGGGACAAACAGCCATGGCACCACGCTGACCAGCGGAAAAATGGCTGACCAGGTCACTAAAAACTGTTTCCAGCGTACAGGTGGTTTGGCGGGGGCCACATTCGGCTGCATAAACAAAAAGTCCAGGCCACTACTAACCCGGTACTCTTCCTGCCCGGCCAGTAAGTGTGCCGCTTTGGCGATCAGGGCCTGCCTTTGCGGCGAATCGAGCCACTGTGTGAGATGCCGCTCCGTTTCATAGCGGATCATCACCGAATAAGTATCGGTATATCCGGCAATCGGCCGGATAATATGCCAGTCGAGCAGGCCTTCCGAGGATCGGCACACCGGCCCGATTTCCTGTAACCAGGTTTCATATTCGGCCTGTAATGCCGGGCTCACATGGTGGGTAATCACCACGCTGGCCCCTTTGGTTTCCGGGATTAAAGCGGCATTGTTTGTCATGCAAAGGCTCCTCGCCTGAAATTGATTATGCTGTTATGAATGAAACAGTGGTTTTAACTGGGCAACGGCCAAGTCAATAAACCCACGTAATTTGGGCGGCATAAAACGCTGTTTCGGATATACCAGGTGGACCGCATCTGCCTGCCCGCGCCACTCCGGTAACACCCTTTGCAAGCCTCCCGCCTGTACCGTAGGCTGGCAGATAAAGGTGGGCAACAAGGCCACCCCCTGCCCGCTTTCGGCCATGGCGCGCACCACCCCTATGCTGTTGACCAGCGTACGCGCCGCCAGGGGCACACGGATCGCCGTGGTGCCACGTTGTAATTCCCAATGGTGGCGACCCATGGACGTGAACTGCACACATTGATGCTGAGCCAGATCCGTTGGCGTCGCAATCGAGCCTGCCTCCTGCAGATAAGCGGGGCTGGCAAACAAGGCCCATTGTATGGTGCCCAGTGACTTGGCAATCAGGCTGGAGTCGCGCAACTCCCCCGTGCGTATCGCCACATCCACGCCTTCTGCCACGAGGTCGACATAACTCTGTGTCAGCATCAGCTCCAGCGACAAGGCAGGATACGTCTGCTGCATCTGCGCAATCAGGCTACCAAGCAACACATCGCCCAGATCGGCAGGGGCCGTGACTTTTAATACGCCCTGAGGTTGCTGACGCGCTTCATCCAGTGCTGCCTCAGCCTCCAGCAAATAACCGAGCCCGGTAGATGCATGTTCAAAATACAGTGTCCCCGCCTCCGTCAGGTTCAACTTGCGTGTCGTACGTTGTAACAGGGTGACGCCCAGCCGTTTTTCCAGACGTGCCACCCGCGTGCTAATGGTCGACGTCGGCAAACCCAGCTGTCTGGCTGCCGCGCTAAAACTCCCGGCCTGCACCACCCTCACGAATACCGCAGCCTCATTAAAGTCCATGCTCTATTATTCATTTAATTGAAAAGTCATTTCACATTTAACCATCTAGTGTATTAAAAGTCATCTGTTTATAGTGTGAACCATGCAATCACGCACAACGAATCAACAAAGCTTTTGAAAGGAAACACCATGAAAAAACTGGCTTTTATCAAACGCAGCAACGGCAACCACTGGGTCGGTGACGGCTTTCCGGTACAGAGCATTTTTTCCTACCGCGATATCGCCAATGATATTTCACCTTTCCTGTTGATGGATTATGCCGGTCCGGCCACTTTTGAACCAACCACAGAACGCCGTGGCGTCGGTCAGCACCCGCACCGTGGGTTTGAAACCGTGACCATCGTCTATGACGGCCAGGTCTCCCACCATGACTCCACCAATGCCGGTGGCACCATCGGTCCCGGTGAAGTGCAGTGGATGACCGCAGGCAAAGGCATTATCCATGAGGAATATCATGGCGATGATTACGCCCGTACCGGTGGCCCGTTCGAGATGATCCAGTTGTGGGTCAACTTGCCGGCCAAGGACAAAATGACTGCACCTGGTTATCAAGGCATCACCAAAGCCGAGATTCCAGAAGTGGCTTTGCCGGATGATGCAGGTAAGGTGCGGGTGATCGCTGGTGAATACGCAGGCCAGAAAGGCCCTGCCAGCACCTTCAGCCCGATGAATGTGTGGGATGTGCGCCTGAATGCCGGCACACGCACCACCTTCACCCTGCCAGAAGGCCACACCACTGCCGTGTTTGTACTGCATGGCGCGGTGAAAACCGGGGAAGTGCATACCATCCGTCCTGCCGAGCTGGCCGTGATGCAGCGCGAAGGTAACGAGTTGGTATTACAGGCGCAGCAAGACACCGTGCTGCTGTTACTCAACGGTGAACCGCTGAATGAACCGGTCGTCGGCCATGGCCCGTTTGTCATGAACACCTGGGAAGAAATTGACCAGGCAATTAATGACTACAACCAGGGCCGGTTTGCCACTGCCTAGATTTAACAATTTTATTAAAACAGGAAACACGGCTGTCAGCACTTTGCAGTAACGCTGATGGCTGTGTCCCACTAACTTAAATATCAGGGTACTGCTAAAAATTTATTTGGCTAAGCCAGACAAGACGCGATTAAAAAATTTTGACGCCGCATATATGAAATATGTCAGGAGAAATTTTTTATGAACAACGCCGTATGGCAACGCAAAATGGATTTTTAGCAGTGCCCGTTAAGAGGATATTCATCATGAAAAACAAACCTTATGTACGTCTGGACCGTGACAACGCTGTCGTTTTGCTGGTAGACCACCAGGCAGGTCTGCTCTCACTGGTACGGGATATCGAGCCAGACCGCTTCAAAAATAATGTACTGGCGCTGGCCGATGCTGCCAAATTTTTTAACCTGCCCACCATTTTAACCACCAGTTTTGAATCCGGCCCTAATGGCCCCTTGATGCCAGAGCTCAAAGCCTTATTCCCCGACGCGCCCTACATTGCCCGCCCTGGCCAGATTAACGCCTGGGATAACGAAGATTTTGTTAAAGCGATCAAGGCCACCGGCAAAAAACAGCTGATTATCGCCGGTGTCGTGACTGAAGTCTGTGTTGCCTTCCCGGCCCTGGCAGCCATCGAAGAAGGATTCGACGTGTTTGTCGTCACCGATGCTTCCGGCACCTTTAACGAAATCACCCGTGATGCTGCCTGGGACCGCATGTCCGCCGCCGGTGCACAGCTCATGAGCTGGTTTGGTGTGGCCTGCGAACTACACCGCGATTGGCGCCGGGATATTGAAGGCCTGGGCACCCTCTGCGCTAACCATATTCCAGATTACCGCAATTTGATGACAGCTTTTAATGCGTTGCAAGGCAAATAACCAAACACTTGCAAAGGTGAGAATTTTTTTAAAACATATTTGTCTAAATATATCCATTACAAGTTTTTGTTTAAGTAAAGCGTTTCCTACAACACAATAGGATTTCTGCTTATTCAGTATTCAGGACCATCAGCGTAATCTGCA
>DATMSK010000272.1:0-5672 GCA_035565395.1 Methylophilus sp.
GTCAGTCATCACGGTATGAATAAAAAATGCTCCGCGAAGGAGCATTTTTTATTGGAGCGAACCCGTCAGGCAATCAGGCGTAAATGGCCGTGGTCGTTAGTATCATCGGCATCCATTTTAAATTGATTCACCGACTCAACCAGCGTGTGCACCTGCTCCAGCATGCTTTCAGCGGCTGCTGCGGCTTCTTCAACCAGGGCTGCATTTTGCTGCGTGGTTTCATCAATGGATGTCATGGATTCATAAATTTGTTCCAGGCCGCTACTTTGTTGACTGGAGGCCTCGGAAATCACTTGTATGCTATGGGACACCTGCTGTACGGCATTGACGATTTCATGCATGGTATGACCCGCCTGGCTCACTTGTTTGGCGCTGGCATTGGTCTGGCTCACTGAGGCCGCGATCAGCTCCTTGATTTCCTTGGCTGAAGCAGCAGAGCGTTTTGCCAGGTTACGGACCTCACCAGCCACCACGGCAAAGCCGCGGCCTTCCTCGCCAGCGCGTGCGGCTTCTACCGCGGCATTCAGCGCCAGGATGTTGGTTTGGAAGGCAATGCTGTCAATCACGCTGGTGATTTGGGCAATTTGTGCCGAGGTTTCATTAATGCCTTGCATGGTGGTGGTTAAGGCATTGAATGCTTCGCCGCCTTGTACTGCCATCTGGTTGGCCTGGCTCGCTTGCAGGCTAGCCTGGTGTGCATGTTCGGCGGTTTGCCGGATATTGTTGGTTAGGGTTTCCAGGTTGGCGGAGGTTTCCTGCAAGGCATTGGCCTGGGTCTCTGTGCGGCGAGACAGGTCGTTGTTGCCTTTTTCAATCTCGGCAGCGGCAACGTGGATGGTTTCGGCGGCTTGCTTGACGGTGTGTATCGGCGCCACCATGCGTTGCAGAATCTCTTGTGAGCCTTGCAGGGCCAGCCTGAAATCGCCAGTGTGGGCAGTGACATCGACCAGGCTATACAACTGACCCTGTTGTGCTTCGTCGGCAATCTGGCGCGTATCTTCCACCAGGCGGTTCACTGCCAGGATGCAGGTATTCAGGTTGTTAATCAGCACCTTGAAGTCACCGTGGTACTCGTTATGGATAGGCGCTGGAATATCACCCGCGGCAATCCGGTTCACGCAATCAGCTGCCACATGTAAAGGTGTGACGACGGCATCCAGTGTCTGGTTGATGCCATGGATAATTTTGCGGAAGTCCCCGGCATGGGCATCAACATCCACCCTCGTATTCAATTGCCCTTGTTGTGCGGCTGAAGCCAGGTGATGCACATCGGTGATCAGTTGATGAATTGCTCCCGTGCAATGTTTGAGGCTGGTTTGCATCAGGTTAAAGTCACCGACAAAGTGTTCCTCAATCTGGGTCGGGATATTGCCCGCGGCCATTTCGTCCAGGTAGCGCGCCGTCGTTTGCAGCGGGTCTACCACAGCATCCAGGGTCTGGTTAAAGCCAGCAACAATTTGCTTGAACTCGCCATGGTGACGTGAAACATCGACACGGATATTGAGTTGGCCTTGCTCAGCGGCCTGTGACAGGGTGTGCACATCTTCTATCAACAATTTAAAGTTTTGGCGTACCTGCTCAATACTTTGATTGATATAACTGCGCTGGCCGGGGAAGGTTTCCAGTGGCTGGTGAAAGTCGCCCTGGCCAAAGGCGGTCACCACTTGCAGAGATTTGGTTTGTGCGAGGATATGCTCCTCCACCATCTGGTTAATGCCGGTAGTCAGTTGCTGGTAGGCACCATGAAATGGCTGGCTGTCTATGCGGTAGTCTATCATGCCGGCACGGTGTTGGCTGGACATCTCATTTAATGATTCAACAATCTGTTGAATGGTCGATTGCATACGGTGCATTTCACGCAGCAGTTTTGCGGTTTCATCGTTGCCTGTCGGTGCTTCTTGCGCAATGAACTCACCATTGGCAATGTGCTTGGACAAGGTCAATGCCTGGTTGAGTGGGGTCGTGATAGAGCGCATCATTTTCCAGGCAATAGCAATCGCCAGCACCACAGCGACCAATAAAGCCGTTTCAATTTGTTTGTTGGCGCTAGCGATTGTGGAGGCGAACTGGCTGGAAGCATCGGTAACCCCGGCAATATTCATATCCATCAGCAAACGCAGCGAATGGTTCAAAGGCTTGTCAGCCCCTTTGACCGTTGAATCAATCTCGGTCACGCTCATGCCATCATTTTTCAGCGCTTCACAACGTTTAATGGCATCCCGGTAAGTGGTGAGGGCGAGCGCGATATTACCTAAAATTTCCTGTTCTTGTGCACTGATTTCCCCGGTGGCCTGATAAGCGGCCATGGCTTGTTCAATGTCACTCATGCTGTGTTCAAACTTGGTGGCTTCACGGCCGCCGCGCAAGACATAATTTTTAAAATGATGAATCGCATCGCCCAAGCCTTTGCTGGCGTTTTCAATTTGTGTTCTTTTGACCAGTTGTACGTTCTCAAAATGTTGCCAGGTTTGGTGAATGTGGTTGAAGCCGCGCCAGGCGATGACAAAAATAAAAGTGGTAAACAGGATAAGCAGCGCGTAACCCAAAAATAACCGGGTGCCTACATTCAAACGAGCGATGGGGTTTTTCATACAATTCCTCAGGATAATACTTGGTAAGCCAGCAACATTGCGTTGCCTTGCGCGTCACGTTTTGTGGCGCACAACTGATTTACGTAAAATAAATTGGTAAATGAAGCGTTTTAATAAAATCTTCACAAAAGATTCATATGCCGACTCGGGACAGTCAGTAAAAGGCAGGGATGGCTGTGGCAGGAATACGTTGTATGATAGGCATCAAATAAACAATGAAGCGGTAATGACTGCTGATGCAATGGATATTGGATTGAATGGCTGAACATAAAAATTACATTACGCCGGAAGGTTACGCCGCACTGGAAAAAGAGTTTCAATACCTAATCAAGGTCGACCGGCCGGAGGTGGTGCGTGTAGTCAGCTGGGCCGCTGGTAATGGTGACCGTAGTGAAAATGGTGACTACATTTACGGTAAAAAACGCCTGCGGCAAATTGATTCGCGCATCCGTTTTTTGACCAAACGCATGGATGCTGCCGAGATTGTCTACAGCAACACGCAGACCAATACCGAAAAAGTCTATTTCGGCGCCTGGGTGACGCTATTCAATTTAAATGATGATAGCGAAATGACTATCCGTATTGTCGGCCAGGATGAACTGGATCCAGCACAAGGCTATATTTCCTGGGTATCGCCGATGGCAAAAGCCTTGTTGGGAAAAAATCTCGGCGATACGATCCGTGTCATTACGCCTGCCGCAGAAACCGAATATGAAATTATCGATATCCGCTATCAATAAAACCCTGTAAAGATTAGGGTGTGGACTTGAACTAATTTAGTTTTACCCTTATCTTAGCCCTATATGCGTAAACGCCTGTGCCTGTTCCTGATATGCTGGTTTCCATGCTTTGTCATGGCAGCCAATGTCATGTCCATGCAAATGGCGCTGGCTCAGCACGCTTTACCAAACATGGTTCAAGTGCAATCGGCAGAGATGCCTTGCCATCACATGGCAGATGCATCCCACGAAACACAACATACCACAGAGCAACACGCCCCCGGCAATCATAGCTGCACAGTCTGTGGTTTTTGCATGGTTAGTACCGGGGTGGCACATTTAGACCTGTTCCCCAGTATTTCAATCATTGTACAAAGTGCTGCTGCGCCGTTATATGTAGCGGACCCTGTACATTCACAAACCTACCCACCTGCCATCAAACCACCCATATTCGGCTAACACTCAGGATAACTCCGTCTAGTGATTTCAGAGACGGCGTTGTGACAGTTTGTTAGATTGAATATGGAGGTTTTATGTTTAAGCAACATCACGTTGCACCTTTTAATATTTCACTTGTTAGTAGTTCACTTGGCGCCTTACTTTTAGGCCAGATTGCCTTGAGTGCCCACGCAGCGGCGCTGATGGGCTTTGAGGATAGTGCCATGTTAATGAGTGAAATTGGGCGCTATAACCAGGAATGGATGTTGAATTACTCGCCTACTTTTGGGCATGCTATTGGCGTCGAGCAAATGCGTATGTCAGGCAAGGGTGAGCGCGCAACCACTATTTCCGGTATCAATTACACTGGCATCATCAAACGCTGGAACCTGCCTGCGGCTCAAGCCAATGTCTGGTTCAACGGTAGTGTGGGTGAAGCACGCGGGCAGTATGACGGCTTCGCCTACACACCCAGCTTGCAGTTTGATGTCGAATCCACCCGGCTTTATTTTCTGGCCAAAGCCCGCATGATCAGGGCACCACATATGAACTTTGACACTGCCGCGGTGCAGGCCGGGTTTTCTTTTTACGAAACCGGTTTTAACGACACGCAGCCATGGTTCGTCATCGAGGCCAAAACCATGCGCAACAATGACCCCGGCCTGCAGGTGACGCCGGCATTGCGGTTGATTAACAAAAACTACTTTCTTGAATTTGGTGTAACCAACCCATGGCAAGGCGAAGGTTTTGCGCCGCGCTTGAATGCCATGTTTGTGTTTTAACTGATTTTATTTTTTAAAGGATACTGAAATGAAAAAATTATGGATTGCTCTGATGTTGTCAGCCATGACCCCTGCGGCTTTTGCCGTGACCACCATTAAGGCCGAGGTCAATGGCATGGTATGTGCCTTTTGTGCCAAAGGCATAGAGAAAAAACTCAATGCCTTGCCGCAAAAACAAGCTGCTTTTGTAGACCTCAAGAGCCGCGTGGTAGCACTGCAGCTAAAAGAGGGCCAGGATGTTTCAAATGAGGCATTCAGCAAAGTGATTGAAGATGCCGGTTATTCAGTCAGTAAACTCGAGCGTGTCAACCAGACGGTGGCGGTGATACAGGCGGATGTCGCCAACACTGAGAAGGCGGGCGGCAAATGATGGCAGCAGAAATCAATCATCTACGGGCCAATAAGCGGCTGAATCTGCTGTCATTATTTACCAGTGGGTCGACGCTGATCTGTTGCGCCTTACCGGCGACACTGGTGGCGATTGGTTCGGTCGCGACCTTAACCAGCCTGATCAGTCATTTTCCACAGTTGATCTGGATCAGTGAGCATAAACCACTGGTGTTTGGTCTGGCGGGAGCCATGTTGCTGCTGGCGGGTTGGCTACAATGGCGTGCACGCTTGTTACCTTGTCCGGCAGATCCACAACTGGCCACGTTGTGTACTAAAACACGACGGCAAAGCCTGTGGATTTACTGGGTCTCGGTGATGATATTCCTGATTGGTGCTTTCTTTGCCTTCATTGCCCCATTGTTGATTGAATAGAGTACTTAATAAAACACCTTGCATATGAAAAAAGCCGACTGTTCAGTCGGCTTTTTTTATGACCGCTAGCGCTTATTTTGGGGTTGCCGGCGGTTGCTCAGGCTCAGCCACAAATATCTCAACACGGCGGTTTTTTGCACGGTTTGCTTCAGTATCATTAGCGGCGATAGGCTCATGTGAGCCGCGGCCATCAATGGTGATACGGCTGATTGCAATGCCGCGTTCGACCAGGTAACTACGGGCGCTGGCGGCGCGATTCACGGACAATGGGTCATTGATGGCATCTGAACCACTGCTGTCAGTATGGCCGACGATCGTGACACGGGCTGCCGCATTATTTTGTAAGCCAGCCGCAAACTTATCGAGGATAGGGCGGAAGT
>DATMSK010000273.1:0-4740 GCA_035565395.1 Methylophilus sp.
GATATTGCGGGTGATTTTTATCCAGACGTTGAGATAATTCAGCGAGCTTGGATTCGGCCGTAGCCAAATTGATTTTCAGATTCTGAATGATGGGATTACTCACCACATCAGGTGATTCCAGCGCATTTCTCCGACTTCCACCCGAGCGTGAATCCGCTTCGATGGATTGCCCTTGCGCAGCTACCAGTTGCTCTGAGAGCCAGTTAAGACGCGATGCTTCAACATCCATTCTTTCATCGGAGCTGGTGTATCCATTTTCACGCTGATATTTGGAAAGTTTGGATTGTGCTTGTGAAAGGTTGTCACGAAGAGCCTGAATCTGAGCCCCAAAGTACTCAGCGGCCTTTTGTGCTGGCTCAACTTTCAACTCGACGTTGGTTTCCTGGTACGCATTTGCAAAAGCATTGGCGACCAAGGCTACAAAGTCAGGGTCCGATCCTTCAAACATAATCTCGATCACGCTACTGTCGCGACCAGGCGTCACAGTGAGTTTCTTTAACAGAAGATCCGCCAACCAGAAGCGCAGATCACCACGGCCACCCGTATCTTCTTCGAACTTGGCTTTGACGTTCTCGTTTTCGGCCATACGCAACTCGTCAACCACCTTGAGTGCGACGTGTTGGCTGTTGATGATGTCAATCTGTGTTGGGACGTAGCCCAGAGCCATGTTCCCAGGCACGACAGCACCGGTGACGGGGTCTGTGCCTTTATAGTTGAGCACAACAGAGGCAGTTGCCTGATAAACCTTGCTCTGCAATAAGCTGATTACAAGCACAGTAAATACCGTCAGCACGAATGTAATCAATACAATACGGTAACGCGCCAGTAATATGAGTACGATTTGATTCAAATTCATCCGAGATTCCTAAAACAGGCTTTCTTTAACGTAAAGTACGTCGCCAGACTGCACTAACTCATCTAACGCAGGTGCGGTTTTCTCGACGACACCAGATGCATTTTTACGATGCAGTTTCAAGCCGCGTTGCGTACCGCGTGGTGTAGGTCCACCACCCTCAGCCAATGCTTGCATGACGGTCATGCTGCGCTCTATACGATAAGAGCCTGGACGTTGCACTTCACCATAGATATAGAACACAGGTGCACGGTGTACATAAATGGAATCACCAGCAAGCACATCGGGGTTCATGTCCGAGTTCTCATCCAGGTAGATGGCCGCAATATCGACGACCTTATGGAATTTCTGACCATCACGCACCCCTTCCAGGATGGCAGAGTCTGCGCCGCTTACATTAACCCCACCAGCCATAGCCAGCGCGTCTGACAATTTCATCTGAGCTTCTTCAAGCGCATAGCGGCCTGGCCGATTCACTTGCCCAAGAATGGAAACCTGATTGCCAGGTACGATATAGATCACGTCACCCTTGGCTACGAGCAGGTCAGCTTCTTTCTTGTCACGCAAGAAAAGCTCAGCCAGGTCGACTTCCCGGCGGAAAGCCTGCCCGTCACGCTGACCAGTAATGATGGCCTTGCCACTGCCAGCAGCAGAAAGCACACCACCGGCGGTTGCGAGCATCTCACTGAGGTGAGTATCGAACGTCTCTATGACAAAACGACCAGGACGATTAACCAGGCCAAGTACTGCCACCTGATTACCACGTACTTGCAGCAATACAATATTGACTTGCGGTTTTTGCACGAAACCACCCTGTACAAGTCCCTGAGCAATCTTGCGCTCCGCTTGACCAATGCCGGAGCCACCCACATTTACTGAGCCCAGCAGAGGAAAAGTAATTTCGCCCGACTCAGAAACGCGCGCCTCTGTCGTGAGATCAGGGTTCTGGAAAACCTGGATACGCAACACGTCGCCTGCACCTAAGGCATACTCTTCGGCTGCCACCGCGTTGAATGCAGTAACAAAAAGAAGAGTTGCGATGATATTCATGCACCATTTCATCATGATATTTCCCTGTTTGATTATGGTTTAATTAAGTGATAGTGAGCGGAGTTTAGTCCAGGCCCACGACCCCTTTTTCGATATGGCTGTTGTTTTTCTCTGCAGGTTTCGCTTCGGGTTTTGCTACCTCAGTGCCTGCGCTTTTTGCAAAGGCTCCAACATATTCAATCTTGGATTTTTCTTTCAGTCTTGCCAGCTCAGACTTGATCAGCTTCTGCCCTTCCGAGTTCACAAGGAAAGTCTGAATCAAGGGCTTGGCCTGGTCATAAGGCATAGGAGACTGAATTGCGCCTATGAGTTTCACAATATGCGGATTACCGTCCATGGAAAGAATCATGACCGCACCATCTTTCTGATTCTTGAGAACACTAAGCGCATCGGTCGCCACTTGCTCTGCAGGGCGACTGTAACTGGAAGCACCAAACTTGATGTTCTGGTTTTTGAGCCACTCGGCAACTTCCTGCAAACCCTTGCTACGCTCCACCAGGGCTTTCAACTCATCAGTAATCTCGGTTCCTGCTGGCAGGGAAATATCTTGCAGGTTATATACCTTACGGGCCGAAAACAGCTCCGGATGTCCATCAAAATAAGCTTTCACTTGCTGCGGGCTTGGCTTTACACGTGAACTCACCATACTGGTTAGATAAGCTCTCGTAATGATTTCGCGCTTGGCCGCTTCGATGGATGAAATCACTTCAGCACTTCGCTCAACCTTTTCCTCCAGCGCCTTGTTCAAGATGACCTGTTGATCCACCAGGCGATCAAGCAACTGCTTGCGCACGGCATCTGCATTCTCGGCTGTGATGTTAGGCATGTTTTTCATGGCCTGATTAAGTTGCAGGACCGAAATCTCCTTGCCATCGACAATCGCGGCCACCTGGCCCGAGGACGCTTTTTCTTCTGATTTCCCGCAGGCGGCTACAGCAACCACCATGGCGGCAAACACCGCTTTTCTTATAAAAGTCATTATTGCTCCAAGTTCACGATATGCGCGGCCATGCATTGGTCGGCTTATTATTTAGAAGGTCAAACCTGCGTTTATCATCGCGCTATTTGAAACATAGTCATCGTTGATAAGATTCGAGTCTCTCACTTCCCGCTTCAGCATTACTCCCAGGCTTACAAAACGGCGCGGCTCCCAAGACGCGCTGATACTGGCCAAGCGCGTGCGGTCATGCCGATCCTCTGCAGGAGGAGCCGGTGCAAACCCTTCAAACGCACGTTCACGCAAGGTCAAATCCCCTCTTACTATCACTTTTGAAGTGACCGACCATATCGGTCTGATCGCAATCAGATTCTGACGCACATAGGTGTATGAGATGGCTTGCGTGGGGAATAAATCGGTGCTGGCAATGAAGTTGATACGTGTCTTCCCGGTTACATCCCAACTGTAGTTTACCGCCCCAATCCAGCCACTTACGTCACGTTGACTAAAATTGTCATTATTGCGGTCAAGATAGGTAGCACTTAAGTTCAGTTTTGACTTCCCTGATAGCACCCAGTTGAATTTGAATTCTTGACGCTTTTCCTCATAACCTTGGTCTGTGAAAAGCACTTCGTTCAGAGTTGACTGACCATATTTACCATTGGCAGTACTAGCACCATATTCCAGATTCGAACCTGAAGTCAGGTCATATCGAACACCCGCGCGCGCCGATGTCTGCTCAAAACTGAAATCTATATTGTTCTGAGTAGGCGAAGAGTTGTCGGTTGTAACAGTAAGATCCGTCACGCCACCGAGCAAATGCCAGTTACCCTGCGGACTCCAATCAATGTCAAAGCGGTTGCTTTTCACTGTTCGAGTATTGGTAGTAAGGGGATTAATACTCGTAATATTGGCGAAGGTATTTGGCAGTTGTTGACGATCAAATACGATGTTGCCTTTGAGATAAGGGGTCAGTGACCAATTCCACTGAATGTCGTAATTGGTGCCGTCAAAATTCAAAAAGTTATAGTTTTGGTACCGGTAGGATGTCTGATTGACATCAAACTTGAATCGTTGAAGGCTGTAAGGCTTGTTGATGCTGACACCATAGGTTGTCGCATTGATCATTTCCCAACGCTGGCTTTTACCAAAGGTGGTAGTCGGACTCTCATTGCGGTCAAGCTTGAACAAGTTATCGTCATAAGTGACCGCATGATTCAGTGTGAAGTTAACAACGTCTTGTTGATCCGCCGAAGCAGTTCCCACCATTGACATAAAAACGGCAACATTCACCACCATCAAACACCGATTAAACGGTATTAACTTTTTGGATGCGTACAAAATTAACTCTCGCAGCGTGTTTAGACCAGACTAAAAAAAGCACCGTCAGGATACCGGTTAGAGGTATCTCGCAACCTCTCCGTCATAAGCTGCAATAATTTAATCAATATTTTGTTGCCAAGTTTTGGCATATTCACCAGCAGTTCTTGCATACTGCTGCGTGAAAAGACTGCGAAATCTGTGGGGGATGTGGTAACACAACTGGCGGATCGAGGATTGCCATCAATCAGGGACATTTCCCCTATGGTATCGCCAATACCAAGACGAGCCACCATATGGCGACCCTCTGCGGATGCATCATTTTTGTACACGTCTACCCCCCCACTTAATATTAATAGCAGGTAGTCGCCACCAGCACCCTCGACTAATAACGAATAGTCTCTTGGCGCTGCATAGCACTGCATGTAGGCACATAGATAGCGAACTTCATCGGCACTGAAGTCATCAAGCAGCTTGATGCTGTTGATTATTTCCAGCACTTCATCTACGTACTTATCTGCCCCGCCTAAATGTATTAAATCAGAGTACATGGATAAACAAAAACTTTCAATGATTTGTG
>DATMSK010000274.1:0-5173 GCA_035565395.1 Methylophilus sp.
GAATTAAAGCATCGAGTGCATCATCAAGACTTTTCATATAGTTATTTAACTGTAATCCTGCCTAAGCTGCAACTCTCTAAACATTGTTAATGACAATAAAAAAGCCCTTCAGTTGAAGGGCTTTTTTGTGCAACGCTTGAATTAAGAGTTGTCTGCTGCGATTTCTTTTTCGCGTGCAACCAGTTTCTCTTTAATACGTGCAGATTTACCTGAACGCTCACGCAAGTAGTACAGTTTAGCGCGACGAACGTCACCACGGCGTTTCACTTCGATAGAAGCGATCTGTGGGGAGTAAGTCTGGAATGTACGCTCAACACCTTCACCAGAAGAGATTTTACGTACGATGAAGGATGAGTTCAGACCTTTGTTACGTTTAGCGATCACTACGCCTTCGTAAGCCTGTACACGTTTACGGTTACCTTCAACCACGTTTACACCTACGATCACGGTGTCACCTGGCGCAAAGCTAGGGATGGTTTTGTTCAAGCGAGCAATTTCTTCTTGCTCTAACATTTTGATAATGTCTGCCATGTCAGTTCCTTTTAATTGTAAAGTGACTCGTTCCTACTCCACGCTGCTTGTATCAGCAGCCTTGAGTAGCCTAGCCTCTTCTTTCGTCAACGGCCTTTCAGCCAATAAATCCGGGCGTTTAGCCCTTGTTAGCAGCAGCGATTGCTGTAATCGCCATTGTCTAATCTTTTCGTGGTGTCCTGATAGCAATACCTCAGGCACCTTCAATCCTGCAAACTCTTCTGGGCGTGTGTAGTGCGGATAATCGAGCAGGCCATTCACAAATGAATCTTCCTGCGCCGAATCAGCATCGCCCAACGCTCCTGGTAGCTGTCGGATCATCGCATCCAGCAATACCATGGCGGGCAACTCACCACCGCTTAACACATAATCGCCGATGGAGAGTTCCTCATCCACCTGGGTATCCAGCACACGCTGGTCTACCCCTTCATAGCGACTGGCTAACAACACCAGCCCCTTTAATTCTTTTAGCTGCAACACTTTTTCGTGTGTCAATGGTTTGCCTCGTGGTGATAAATGTATCACCTTGGGCATGACTCCTTGCGCATGTAACCGCGCTTTCGCCTCACCAATCGCAGCGGTCAACGGCTCAGCCAGCATCACCATCCCAGGACCACCGCCATACGGCCGGTCATCCACCGTATGATGCACATCCTGCGTATACTGCCGCGGATTGGTCAGGGTTAACTGATACAAGCCGCGCTGCCTGGCACGGCTGGTAATGCCATATTCCGTCAGTGCTGCAAACATCTCAGGAAACAAACTGATGACTTCAATCTGCATCATGAGATCAGCTTTCTTTTAAAAATCGGCATCCCAGTCCACCAGCACGGTGCCAGCCTGAATATCCACCTCTGGCACCGCTTCACTGGTAAAAGGAATCAAGCGCTCACGATACTCTTCGCGTACTTTGCCGTCTTTACCTTTGACACTGGTGGGCTGATCTTCGCGCACAACCAGCACATCATTGGCGCCAGTCTCAAACACTTGCGTGATTTTGCCAAACACCACACCTTCGGTATTGCTGACACTTAACCCAATTAGGTCAGACCAGTAGTACTCGCCTTCTTCCGTCTCAGGCAATGCATCACGAGGAACCGCAATATGCTGACCTTTAAGGCTAAATGCGACATTCCTGTCCGCGATACCAGCCAACTTAATCAGTAATACATCATTGTGGATTTTGGCTTGTTCAACGGTGACTTCACGCCAATTAGGTGCTTTACCTATCCACCAGGTTTCGTATTCTAGCAACCCGTCCAGATACTCGGTGTCAGGCACTACTTTCACCCAGCCATAAACGCCATATGGGGCGACGATGCGCCCCATCACAACCATGCCTTCAAACGCCATCTGAATTCAGGCGTCGAAACAATTACTCAGCAGCTGGTGCTTCAGCGGCAGCAGCTTCTGCAGCAGCAGCGTCAGCCTCTGCTTTGGCCTTAGCGGCAGCTTCTGCAGCGGCGGCATCGGCTTCAGCTTTCAACTTTGCAGCCGCTTCAGCGATTGCTTTTTCTTTTGCTGCGTCAGCCTTGGCAGCTTCTTTTGCCTTGACGGCAGCCATACCTTCAACGCCTTTAGCGTGGAATTTAACCAGACGCGCTACGGTGTCGGACAGTTGTGCACCGTTCTCTACCCAGTATTGTGTACGTGCTTCATCGATACGCAGGCCTTCAGCGCCAGCGCGTGCAGATGGATTGTAGAAACCAACGCGCTCGATAAAACGACCGTCACGACGGTTGCGGGAATCTGCCACAACTACGCTGTAAAACGGGTTCTTTTTAGAGCCACCACGTGATAAACGAATAACGACCATAATCTTGTTCTCTTAAAATTGAATTTCTTTGCAGAAAGGCGCGGATTATACTAGATTTTCCAAACGCGTGGCAAGTCTTTTTCACTTGCCGGATGACGTGTTCTTGTATGGTGTCGGATCAACTACGCCTGCTTGTGCAAAACCTGCTTTACGGAAACGGCAGGAGTCGCACACACCGCATGCGGCGCCCTGAGCATCAGCCTGATAGCACGAAACAGTTAAGCCATAATCCAGCCCCAAGGCATGTCCGGTGCGGATAATATCGGCCTTGGTCATATCAATCAACGGCGCATGCACAGTAATGGTTTGCCCTTCTACGGCGGCTTTGGTGGCCAGATTGGCCATCTGCTGGAAAGCTTTAACGTACTCCCCGCGACAATCCGGATAGCCAGAATAATCCAGCGCATTCACGCCTATGAAAATATCCCTCGCTTGCAACACCTCGGCCCATGCCAAAGATAAAGAAAGCATAATCGTATTTCTCGCTGGCACGTAAGTGACAGGAATGCCCTCGGTTTCATGCTCAGGCACAGCAATATTGCTGTCGGTAAGGGCAGAGCCGCCAAACAACGACAAATCAAGTTGCACGGTTTTATGTTCGATTGCACCCAGCGCCTGAGCCACTCTCTGCGCTGCCAACAACTCTACATTATGTCGCTGGTGGTAATCCAGACTCAAGCAATAGCAGTCATATCCCTGCGATTTGGCAATCGCTAACACAGTGCTGGAATCCAAGCCACCAGACAATAAAATCACTGCTTTTGGTTGTTGAGGGGTTGCCAAACTTATACTCCTTGTTTCTCGCCCCAGAGTATCTTATGCAATTGGAGCTGCATGCGTACCTTGAGATGATCTTGCAAAATCCAGCTCGCCAGTGTTTCACCACTGACATCATGAAAACTTGGCGAGAATAGCTGGTCACACTGCGCCGGGAAAGGTCGGGTTTGCAACATGTGCTTGGCCCAGTCATAGTCCTCGCGGCTGCAAATAACCCACTTCACCTCGTCCCCCGCTTTTAGCAAAGGCAGGTTTTCCCAACGGTTTTTTTCCACCTCGCCAGAGCCCGGGGTTTTGATGTCCATAATGACTTTGACGCGCGGATCCACCGCCGTAATGTCCATGGCACCACTGGTTTCCAGGGACACTTCATACCCGGCATCCCCCAAACGCGTCAATAATTCAATACATGGCTTCTGTGCCAATGGCTCACCCCCTGTGACGCACACATAGCGGGTGCCATAGGCAGCAATCTGCTGCATGATTTCATCCAGCGTCATATTGTTGCCGCCCTTGAATGCATATTCGGTATCACAATACCCGCAGCGCAGGGGGCAACCCGTCAGCCGGATAAAAATGGTGGGCAGGCCCACGCGTGAGCTTTCGCCCTGCAAGGAATAGAAAATCTCGAAAATTCTGAGTGTGGTCATGGGAATATGAAAATAAAACGGGCAGATATTGCTATCTGCCCGCTATTATCGCCGAAATAAGGTAATTTCAATAACGAAAATCTGCTACTTGATACTTTCCAGTACTTTCAGTCGTTTTTGTGCACTTGGCGTCACTTCTGCCGATGGGTAAGCCGCAATCAACTCTTTGAGGGTTTTTTTGGCGGCCGGAATCTGCCCCAGCTGAATCTGGTTATTGGCCAAGTTCAACATGGCGTTAGGCGCCAGCGCATGCGATGCATAGCTATCCAGAAATTTCTGCTGGGTAGCCGCAGAGGATTTGTAGCTCTTCAGCGCAAACTGCACATAACCCATACCATACAGTGCATCAGGGACTAATTTGCTCCCTGAGTAGCTTTTCAAAAAGGCATCATAGGCATTAAAGGCTTCTTTGTACTTGCCAGCCTGGTTGAGGGACTCCGCTTCAGCAAACGCGCTCAGCTCCTGCTGCGAGACATCAGTCTTGGCTTCACCACCGTTACCATTCATGCTATTGGCTGAAGGTGTACCGGATTGACCACCGGTGACAGACTGCGCGACTGTTTCCAGTTTGCGTACGCGCGTATCCAAATCGGTGTAGGCAGCATTTTGCTTGGTGCGCATATCTTCCAACTGATGCGTCACCACTTCCAAATCGCCTTTCAATTGGGCCACATCCTGCCGGATCTGTTCCAGCTGGTTTTGCATATCCAGCAAACCCTTGCCGTTGATCAGCGCCTCCAGACTCTGGACACGCTTATCCAGCGATTGCTGGGTACGCGTCAAATCAGTGATCGCCTTTTGTTGCGCATCATGATCTGAGGTTTGCTTGTTCTCAAGCTCAAGAATGCGTTTTCTGGCTTCAGTATCATCAAACAAAGCCGCGTGGCTGGCTGTCGTAACAGCCAGCCCCAAGGCGATCAACGCAGCAGATAAACGCAAATTACTGGCCTGCATAAACGATGTCTACGCGACGATCTTGCTGGAAGCAACCGTCATCTGCGCAGTTTTGTTTAGCACGCTCTTCACCGTAGCTTACAGTTTCGATTTGGCTATCGTTCACACCCAGCACATTCAAAGCATTTTTCACAGCGACTGAACGACGCTGACCCAAAGCCAGGTTGTACTCATGTGTACCACGCTCATCGGTGTTACCTTGCAGCACCACTTTAGTTTGTGGGTGAGCAACCAGATACTTGGCATGATTAGCGACCAGCGCTTTGTATTCTTCGCGGATTGCATCGCTGTCATAATCAAAAAACACCTGGCGTTTTGCCAACTCTGCCGCACTCAACTCATCTTTGCTGGTATCCACATCTACTGTTTTGATGTTGATCTTATCGGTGTTGGCAGAGCTGTCAGCGCCAGCATCTTGTGATTTGCTCATTGGGCGAGTCACGCT
>DATMSK010000275.1:0-7484 GCA_035565395.1 Methylophilus sp.
CTGGATTATTGGCGGTGTGCTCAATACGCCAATTGAGACTGCCAACAAACGAGATTACCGTACTGATAAAGCCATGCTGTTGGCAAAAGCGGCCGATCTGAGAGTGGCCGATAGCATCTGGCTGATTCGCAGCCGCCTGAAGGCAGCCCTGTTAGAGGCTTACTCCGCACAAGAGTCCGTCAAGCTTTTAGAGCAGCACATTACTATTCAGACCAAAATAAACCAGCTACTGGAGCAACAAGCCACGGTTGGCGAAATTGCATTGGTTGAAGTCACACGTGCCAGAATCACCCTCAATCAACTCAAGATTGGCTTGGACACGGCACATAAAAGAATAGCCGATAGCCGCGTCATGCTGGCGACAATCATCGGCATTCCGGTGGAAGGCCTGCCAGCGAATGTGCTGCAAGCTGAGGAGTGGTCATCAGTGCCTGATTTGATGCAAGTGCCTGTGCAGCAGATGAAGCGTGTGGCGCTACATAGCCGCCCGGATATTGTGGCTGCACTCACCGATTATGATGCGGCACAGTCAGCACTGCAGCTGGAGATTGCCAATCAATATCCCAATCTTTCGCTGGCGCCAGGCTACACCTGGGATTTGGGCGCAAATTATTGGGTGTTAGGTGCCTCGCTATTGCAATTGCCCATCTTTAACCAGAATCAGGGACCGATTGCTGAGGCTGAAGCCAAAAGGAAGGAAATGGCGCAACGCTTTCTGGCACTGCAGTTAAAAGTCATTTCCGATGTGGATCGTGCCAACGCCGGTTTGCAGTCAATTGCAGACAAATGGACTGAAGTTGAGCGCCAACAGCAAATGCAGAAAAAGCACCAAGAAGAGGTACAAGCCAATTATGACGGTGGCGAGGCAGATCAAATTACCCTGTTACTGGCCAAGATAGAAGACATTGCGACTCAACGTTCTGCGCTGGATGTGCTGATTGAAAGCCATCAGGCTGAGAATGGGCTAGAGGATACGCTACGTCAACCTATGCATTCCGTATTGTCCGCAAATTTACAAGCCAGAGCCGACCACTGAAAGACCGCACATGATTAACCGACTGCAACCCTCTTTTTTAATTTTGCTGGGATTGTGTTTGACTGCTTGCCACGCCCCTGATGAAGAAACCTCCACGCCATCCACGATAGTCAGTGTGCATGTGGCCAATATCCAGAGCAAAACATTGTCTCAATATGTAGACGCGTTCGGCCTGGTTGAGCCGGAGCCGGCGTTGCAAGGCAAACCTTCTGCCAGCTCCAAGGTATCATCACCCGTGGCCGGGTTGATCACAAGAGTACTGTGTGAAGAAGGGCAGTACGTCCATCAGGGCGATGTGTTGTTTGAGCTGGATGCCAGAAGTGCCGATGAAGCTGTGTCCAAAGCTGAAGTCGCGGTGGAATTCGCCCAAAAAGGCTTCGAGCGCAAAGAGGCACTGTATGCCAACAATAACACTTCGCTCAAGTTGTACAAAGATGCAGAGCAGCAACTTGAAACGGCGAAAAAAGACTTGTCGAATGCACGTACGCAACGTGAAATCCTGCGTATCAAGGCGCCACTCAGCGGCACTATTTCAACCATACATTACAAAATCGGCGAATCGATCAGTGTCAATACTGTCATGGCCGACTTGATGGATTTAAAGCGCCTGGATGTTGCGCTCAAAGTACCAACCACTGAAGTAGCGGCCATCCACACCGGGCAGCAGGTGGAGGTATTTGCCGACGATAGCGCAAGCGCCAAGCCTTATACCGGCAAGGTAATCTTCTTAAGCCCGCAGGTGGACCCGACAACAGACACGGTCCTTGTGCGTGCCTCATTTGCCAGTGATGCCCGGATTCGGCCTGGGCAGTTTGTCAGTGCGCGCATTCAGACCGTGCGCTTGTCGGACCAACTTGCCGTGCCTCAAGCCAGCGTGCTTCACGGTGATAGCGGTGACTATGTGATGTTGGTTTCCGGGCAAATCGCCAAACAATACCCGGTGAAAATTGGCATCAAGGATCACGGTTGGGTTGGCCTGACAGATGCAACCTTAAAACCTGGCATGCAAGTGGTTACCGAGGGTAGTTACGGATTGCCCGTACAAAGCCGTATCAGCATTCAGCAATAAGGAATCCTATGCCATTTGATTTTCCGGTCAAGCATCGCCTGACCATTGTGTTTCTGTGCGTAGCCCTATGTTTAGCAGGCTTATATGCTGCGCTACAAATGCCGTCATCCATCTTTCCGCAAACCAATTTCCCGCGGGTTGTCATCCTGCTGGATAATGGCGTGATGCCAAGTAATGAAATGATGGCGACAATCACACGCCCGGTGGAAGAGTCCATGAAGGACATCCCGGGTGTGGAGAATGTGCGTTCAAAAACTGGGCGCGGCACTGCTGAGGTGAATGTCTTTTTTAACTGGCATACCGATATGACACAGGCGGAGTTGTATGTGCGTGGCAAACTGGCGATGGTGCAAAAAACATTGCCACCGACCGCAAACTACTCTGTGTCGCGGTTAACCTTTTCAGCATTTCCGGTCATGGGCTTGAGTTTAACCAGTGACAAACATGATGTGACCCAGCTTTGGGAAACTGCACGCTATACGATACAACCCAAAATACTGCGTCTCAAAAATGTGGCTAAAGTGGGCATCGTCGGGGGGAGAGTGCCGGAATATCATATCGTGGTCGATCCACTTAAGCTGCAAGCATTGCATCTTGGTATTTCTCAGGTAGCCGACCTTGTCGCGCGCAGCAACGTCATCGCCCCGGCTGGCATGCTGGAAGAGGACTATAAACTTTATCTGACGGTCACCGATGGCCGTATACATGGTACAGAAGAATTAGAGAATCTCGTTATTGCTGCGCCTAATCCGGCATCGGCGCCAGGCAGCCTCGGCGGCAATCCAGCTGCCACAGGCATCGCCGACCATCCTGTCCGCATTAAGGATTTTGCCCGTGTGGAGCGCAATAAAGAGCCTGCTTTCTACGAGGTGACCGCCGACGGCAAGAATGCAGTGTTGATGAATGTCTATAGCCAGCCGGATGGCAGCACGCTGGATATTGCACAAGCAGTCAAAGCTGAACTGATCTCGATTAATAAAAGTTTGCCACCCGGCATGAAGGTACAGTTTTTCTATGACCAGTCTGAGCTGGTAGCAGACTCCATGCAAAGTGTATGGGAAGCGATACTGGTTGGGCTAGTATTGTCTATGGCGATTTTGTATTTGTTTCTGCAAAACTGGGGGACGACTTTGGTTGCCTCCATCGTCATTCCTGTCACGGTTTGTTTTGCCATGCTGGGCCTGAAAGTCGCCGGCTTGGGATTTAACTTAATGACTTTGGGCGGGATTGCTGCAGCCATCGGCCTGGTCATTGATGACGCGATTGTGGTGGTAGAGATTATTCATGCAAAAATGCAGCATGGCCAGCAACGACTCGCTGCCATCACTGAAGGACTCTCTGAGGTCTTCCGGCCCTTGCTGGCTTCAACGTTTACCCCAGTCGTGGTCTTTTTGCCGCTGGCCTTTCTGGATGGTGTGCCTGGCACTTTCTTCAAAGCACTGGCTTTAACCATGGTGGTCTCATTGCTGTCATCATTGTTGCTAGCCGTGACCCTGATTCCGGCCATGGCCAGTTGGTTACTGAGCGCTGAACAGTTAACGCCAGCCAGCCACCAAGCTGCTCAGCACGCAGATGAGCAGGGCCTCTTCGCAAAGATACAACTGTTTTACACGTCACATCTGAATCGTGCATTGGCTAAGCCTAAATCACTGATCTTTTTTTCAGCCTTGCTGCTGTCGTTGAGCGCCTATTTGTATACGCTCCTGGAAAACGAATTTCTGCCGTTTATGGACGAGGGCGGCTTTGTGTTGGATTACCATGCTCCCTGGGGAACCAGTCTGACCGAGACAAATCGTCAGTTGCTGCAGGCTGAACAACTCATCAAGTCCATGCCTGAATTAGAGGGATATTCCAGACGCACTGGCGTACGCTTGGCGCTGGGGATTTCCCAGGCCCACAATGGTGATTTCCTGGTCAAGCTGAAGAAAAACCGCCAGCGCTCAACGGATGAAGTGATTACTGATTTGAGACAGAAATTAAACACGGCAGTCCCCGGCTTGCATTGGGAGTTTGCCGGTATCTTGGGCGACCTGATTGGGGACCTGACCTGGTCGCCGAAACCGCTAGAACTAAAACTGTTTTCAACCGATATCAAGTGGTTACAAAAAACAGCGCCCCTGGTGCAGGCCAAGTTAGATCAGATTCCAGGCGTGGTGGACAGCTTTGACGGGTTGGAAAGTACCGGTCCTTCAATACATGTCAGGGTCAGATCCGCTGATGCGGCGCGCTTTGGGCTCACTAGCAATGACATACAGCTTGCTGTGAGTACGGCGATGCTGGGCCAGAAAGCTTCCTATGTGCTTGAAGGCGATCGCGTGGTTAATATCCGGGTGCGGATGCCCAGCGAAGTGACCGGGCAAATGGATAAGCTTATGCAATTACCGCTCAGGACTGCTGACGGCCGCACGGTACAACTGAAGCAGGTGGCCGACCTGGAGCTGGTCGCGGGCGAGTTGGAAATGCAACGCGAAGACATGCGCCAGCTGGTTGCCGTTACGGCCAGACTTGAGCATCGTGACCTTGGTAGTGCGATTAATGAAATTCAGCATAAGGTGGCACAGGATCCCGTGCTAGCAAAAGCCAATATTGAGTTTGGAGGGCTTTACCAGCAGCAGCATGAGTCATTTATCAAATTAACGTTGGTCTTGTTGGCCTCATTATTTCTGGTATTCACCGTTTTGCTCATTCAATTCCGAACCTTTCAAGCGCCCATCTCCATCGTTTCAGGTGCTATCCTGGCCATGTCTGGCACCGTGATTGCCTGGTATGTGACCGGGACGTCGGTAAACATAGTCTCTTTATTGGGCGCTATTATTGGGGTCGGTGTGGTGGCCAAAAACGGCATATTGATGCTGGATGGCGTGCAAAAGTTTCATCAGGCCGGATTAGATTTACCTGCCTCATTACTGGCCTCCGGTGTCAGCCGGTTGCGTCCAGTGTTGATGACTTCGCTCGCCGCAGCATTAGGGCTGTTACCATTGGCATATGGAGTGGGGGCCGGATCTGACATGCTGAAGCCCATGGCGATTGCCGTGATTGGGGCATTGGTGCTGTCAGTATTACTGTCACTGATTGCGACGCCGGTATTTTATTATTTATTGCAGCGCTCTTCACTAAAGCAAAAAACATATTATCCTGAGACTGAGATCTAAAGCGGGCCTGTCATGCACATCCTCATTGTTGAAGACGAGAAAAAGACGGCAGCCTTTTTGCAAAAAGGGCTGACTGAGCATGGCTACACCGTGGATGTATGCCATGACGGTGAGGCTGGGCTGATCCTCGCCAATAGCGTCGCTTTTGATTTGATGATCTTTGACATCATGCTGCCCTTAATGGATGGCTTGACCTTGCTGAAAAAAATTCGAGCCAATAATCAACACACGCCCGTGCTGTTTTTGAGTGCCAGGGACACGCTAGAAGACCGGGTGAAAGGGCTGGAATTGGGCGCGGATGATTATCTGGTCAAACCTTTTGCTTTTGTTGAAGTGCTGGCCAGGGTGCGTTCATTATTAAGGCGTGGTGTGGTTTTGCAGCCTGAACAATTGCGCATCGCCGATTTGACACTAGATCGTGGTAAACATAAAGCGTATAGAGCCGGGCAATTGCTGGATTTAACCCCCAAAGAATTTGCATTGCTGGCCCTGTTCATGCAACGTCCTGGCGAGGTGTTGTCAAGAACACTGATTGCCGAGCAAGTCTGGGACATTAATTTTGACTTTGACAGCAATATTATTGATGTTGCCATCCGTAGATTACGTCAAAAAATGGACGATGCTTACAGCCCTAAGCTGCTGCATACAGTGAGAGGCATGGGCTATGTCTTTGAATCTCGCTAACCTGCACACAGGGCGCTGGTCTATCACGGCCAGGCTCACCTTATTATTTTCAGTGGCTGCAGCGCTGATTCAGGCACTCTTGTCTGTTTATTTATATTCATCGTTACAACACACATTTCTGAAGAGTAATCGCCAGTTTTTGTTGCGTGAAATGCAAGTGCTCAACAAAATCGTGCAGGCCCAACCATCGGATGTGGCGCACCTTGCCGTAGAGCAGCGAGAAGGATTGGATTTGCCCAACGGGAAATATTACTCTCGCGTGCTGGATGCGCAGCAGCGCATCATCAGTGAAACACCCGGTATGCCAGACATACTTGGTGCCGGTAACGCCATAGAGCACGCGCAAGGCCCGAGTGAACAATGGATACAGCGGGCAGGGCACCAAAGCTATTTGGTACTATCTAGAACCCTATCAGGCCAGGCGGCAACAGTCACCTTTCAGATGGCACTGGATACCACTAGCCAGACACATAGGCTGAGTGAGTATCAGCGTACATTGCTGGTGGCATTTCTGTTTGGCGTATTGCTTTCGGCCTTAGCCGCTCTGTTTATTGCAAGGCATGGCTTGAAATCTCTTGCCACGATGGCAAAAGAAGTCGGTGGTATCGGTGCGTTGAGTTTAACCAAGCACCTGACAGTGGCTGATTACCCAACAGAACTTGTCCATTTAGTGCTTTCATTTAACCACATGCTCATGCGGCTTAATCAGTCTTTTGAGCAGCTACAGCAATTCTCCGCAGATCTTGCGCATGAATTGAGAACGCCGGTCAATAATCTGATTGGAGAGAGTGAGGTGGCTTTAGGTCAGGTGCGTAGCGATGAAGACTATCAACAGTTGATTGCCTCCAATTTGGATGAATACCACCGTTTGAGTCAAATCATTGAAGCGCTATTGTTTCTGGCAAGGGCGGATAACACTGAAATTACCGCCAAAAAACAGCCATTAAATGCCGCTGAGCAAGTGATTGCTGTCTTTAGTTATTTTGAGGCACTGGCTGAAGAGAGAGGCATCAAACTGAGCTGTACGGGTGACGCGGTGGTATTCGCAGATATGCAGTTGTTAAGGCGTGTACTCAGTAATCTGATTCACAACGCGATCAAGTTTGTTGCAGAGGGCGGCGAAGTGTCTGTTCTGATTGACGCTACTGATGCAGCAACCGTCATCACCATACAAGATAACGGCGCGGGCATTGCAGCCAAACATTTGTCAAAAATCTTTGACCGATTTTATCGTGCCAGTGCCTCTCGCACTGAGCATGGAACAGGGTTGGGGCTATCCATCGTGAAATCTATCATGACCTTGCATGGCGGCACTGTTGGAATAGAAAGCATGATTGGAACAGGCACCTCGGTGACGCTCACTTTTGTAAATTGATTAATTATCGATTTTGGAGTTATATATGGACCAAGACATAGAATCGTCAACTACTTTAGATAGTCAATTACGCCGGGCAGTCATGATTGTTGCTTTGGCTAACCTTGCTTATTTTCTCGTGGAGTTTTTTGTTGCAAGAAGTATTCATTCAGTTTCATTGTTTGCGGA
>DATMSK010000276.1:0-12574 GCA_035565395.1 Methylophilus sp.
ACTTGTTTGCCGATAACGCGTTCACCTTGCTGTTTAATGGTCAGTCGACCTTTAGCAAAATGAAGGAGTTGCTTGGTAGCGCCGAGAAAAACATTCACCTGGAATACTTCACTTTTGAAGATGTCGATTTAGGGGGTGTCACGCTTAAGGCTTTGCTGCTTGAAAAGCTTGCCAAAGGGGTTGAGGTACACGTGATTTATGACGCCTATGGCTCCCAGCAAACGCCCCCTGAGTTTTTTGAATCCCTGAAAAAAGCAGGGGCCAAAATCACGGTGTTTCATCCTTTAAATGAAGGCTCACTCATGCAGAGGAATCAGCGCGATCACCGGAAAATCATGGTAGTGGATGGCAAGGTGGCGATCATAGGTGGCGTGAACCTGAGCAAGACTTATCAAAGCAAAGGCTCGTTCAAGACTTATAAAAAAGAAACGCTAAACCCTTTAACCGATGTGGTCTGGCGTGATACAGACGTGATGGTGCAAGGGCCGATTTTAAGTGACATTCAACGCATCTTTTTATCCAACTGGGATGAAAAGCAGCCACTGGACGAATCCAACTTTTTTCCGAAACTAAGTAAACAGGGCAACCAGTTTGCACGTGTGATTGCCACACCGGCCACCAAACAAAAAGATACTGACTCACCGTATTACCTGACCCTGCTCTCAGCGATTGATAGCGCAGAAGATCGGATCATGATCAATGCCGCCTACTTTGTACCAACCAAGGCGCAGTTACAGGCACTAATCAACGCGGCTAACCGTGGCGTGCGTGTGCAGTTGTTAGTGCCGAGTTTTACAGACTCAACCTTGTCGCTGCTGGTACAACGCTCAAGATACAGTCTGCTGCTTGAAAACCAGGTTGAAATCTATGAGATGCAGGGGCAAGTGCTGCATGCCAAAACCATCACGATTGATGGCGTATGGTCGTCTATCGGCAGCTCAAATTTTGATTATCGCAGCGCCGGAATTAACGCCGAGGTGGATATGGTGATTTTAGGCAAAGAGGTTGCCAAGGCGCTGGAGGATAAGTTTAAAGAGGACACGACCTCCGCAAAAAAAATCGAACTGGAAGAATGGAAAAAGCGTGGGCTGCTGGAGAGAATTAAACAACTCTCAGCGAGAATGTTTGAAGGCTTTTTATAATTTTCCTGGCAATAAAAAACACCTCTAATTGAGGCATTTTTTATTGCTGGCGGTTAGGCCTTTTTCACAAACTCTGATTTGAGTTTCATCGCGCCAAAACCATCAATCTTGCAGTCGATATCATGGTCGCCATCGACCAAGCGAATGTTTTTCACTTTGGTGCCGACCTTCACGACGGATGAAGAGCCTTTGACCTTCAGGTCTTTAATCACAGTAATCGTATCGCCATCTTGCAGCACATTGCCGTTGGCATCACGCACGACTTTCACTTCTTCTGAATCTGTTGCAGCAACCTTGCTCCACTCATGCGCGCATTCCGGGCAGATGTAGTTATCACCATCTTCGTAGGTGTATTCGGATTGGCATTGTGGGCAGGCGGGTAATGTAGACATGGGGACTTTCTTGGGTCAAACAATAAAACCATATATTTTACAGGGTTATTATTGAATACCCTAGTTATTCAATATCTTTTGACCTGGTATCCGCAAAGCAGTCTAGAATGGGTTGGCTTGCACCACTTAAGGATTACGCATGTGGTTACGTACGGAATGTGATATCAGCTTTAATGTCAGCACCCCCACGCCGTTTATTTTGATGCTACGTCCGCGTAACGGCTTGCATCAATGGGTAGCACGGCAGACCTACATGCTTAAGCCCCATGTACCAGTGGAGGAATATACCGATAATTATGGCAATCTTTGCCAGCGCTTGATGGCGCCTGTGGGTACATTTTCTATCAGCACATCGGCGGATGTTTTGACTGCTGACAACCTCGATATTGCGCCAGGGAGTCCATTTGAGGAAGTGCAACATCTGCCACCCCATGTGCTGACTTATTTGCTGCCCTCACGCTATTGTGAGTCAGACAAATTTATTGATCTCAGCCAGGAAATTGTTGCGCATGTGCGGCCCGGATATGATCAGGTGAGCGCCATAGAACAATGGATACGCGAGAATATTCGGTTTAATCCGGATTCACCACATTTTCAACTTTCTGCCGTTGAGGTAAACCAGCAGCGTGAAGGCGTGTGTCGCGAGCTGGCTCATTTGGGTATCGCCTTGTGTAGAGGCCTATGCATTCCCGCCCGCATGGTAGTCGGTTATTTGTACGGGCTGCAACCAATGGATTTTCATGCCTGGTTTGAGGCTTATGTGAATGGAAGATGGTATACCTTTGATCCCAGTCAGTCCCAGCCTATGGGTGGCCGCATTACTGTCGCGTATGGCCGTGATGCCACTGACGTTGCCATTTTTAACCAATTTGGACCGGCGCTGTACCCGGAGCAAATGCAGGTTCGCGTCACTCAATTGGCTGCCGCACCTGTTTAACAGGTCAGAAAATAACTCATGAAACGTATAAGAATCCAACATCTCACTGAATATCTCTTCTCGAGCACAGTCACACTGCAGCAGCATTACTTATTGCTACGACCACGGGAAGGACATGATTTACGCATTGAATCCTCCATTCTCAATATCACGCCTGCCTATCAGATCAAATGGTATCGAGATGTCTTTGATAACTCACTGGCTGCTGTCACTTTTTTACAGCCAAGTAACAAGCTGACGATTGCCAGCGAAGTAGTGATTCAACACTATGAAGAAGCGCCGCTGGATTTTTGCATTGAACCCTATGCGGTGAATTATCCGTTTGCCTATGCGCAAGCAGACTGGGAGGATCTGGCAGCTTTTCAGCAGCCAATTTTTGCCAATGACCAACATGCCGTCAATCAGTGGCTGGCCCAGCTAGGGCTGAAACACGTCAACATCAATACGTTTGAGCTACTGACTCGCTTGAATCAAGCGATTTACACTCAGTTTCGCTACCAGATTCGCGAAGAGCCCGGCGTACAAACACCGGCCACCACCCTGACCAAACTGAGTGGCTCTTGCCGTGACTATGCCACGTTGTTTATTGAAGCTTGCAGGCAGCTGGGACTGGCCAGCCGTTTTGTGAGTGGCTATTTGCACGCCCCAGCTACGGAAGCAGGTAACGCTACCACACACGCATGGGCAGAAGTATATTTGCCAGGAACGGGCTGGAAAGGGTTTGACCCCACCGCAGGCAAGGTGACCGGCACACAGCATATTGCCGTGGCTGTGTCACGCAACCCGGAAACGATCCCACCAGTGGCAGGGAGCTTTATCGGGCCAAATACGCAGCCTAAATTGGTTGTGAATGTACAAGTGAATTTGCTCACAGGCTAAGCAAGAGTAACCTTGCCTTGGATGGGTTGTTTCACGGCATATAGGCGAAAAAAAACCGCTTCACGAGGAAGCGGTTTTTTATGCAGCGATCTGGTCTAAATTACAGAACAGATTTGTTCAAAGACGTTTTGGCTTCGGCCGCTACGCTTAACATCGCCTTGATAAACAAGGCGAGTTAGCCTACGCCGAAATGTTGTGAATAATTACAAAACGCTTTTTACGGTATTCACAACATTTTCAACTGTGAAACCGAAGTGTTTGAACAGTGCGCCGCCTGGTGCGGATTCGCCGAAGGTATCGATACCAACAACGGCACCTTCAATACCTACATACTTACGCCAGAAGTCTGGGTGAGCAGCTTCAACAGCCACGCGTTTAACGCCTGGAGTCAATACGCTGTCTTTGTAAGCTTGGTCTTGACGGTCGAATACGTTGGTGGATGGCATGGAAACCACACGCACTTTAGTACCCGCAGCGTTCAATTCAGCAGCCGCTTGAATCGCCAGATCCAACTCGGAACCGTTAGCGATGATGATCACATCAGCTTTACCAGCAACGTCGGAGAATACATAGCCACCCTTGCGGATCAGGTCAAAGTCTTTAGCATCGTGCTTGATGCCTGGCACAGCCTGACGGCTCAATACCAAGCTGGTTGGGCCTTCAGTACGCTCAACAGCAGCAACCCATGCAACGGTTGTTTCTGTAGAGTCAGCTGGACGCCATACATCCATACGAGGAATCATACGCAGACCAGAAGTGTTTTCTACTGGTTGGTGTGTAGGACCGTCTTCACCTTGACCGATAGAGTCATGGGTCAGCACGTAGATCACACGTTGATGCATCAACGCAGACATACGCATGCCGTTCTTCATGTAGTCAGAGAACATGTGGAAAGTACCGCCGTATGGCAACAAGCCACCGTGCAATGCCATACCGTTCATGATCGCAGCCATACCGAACTCACGTACACCGTAAGAGATGTAGTTGCCTGGCTCTTTGCCGCTTACGTGTTTGAAGTCTTTAGAAGCTGTCAGGTTAGAACCTGTCAAGTCAGCTGAACCGCCCAGGAATTCTGGCAAGATTGGCGCCAATGCAGTAATGGCTTTTTGCGAAGCTTGACGAGTTGCCAATTTCTCAGCTTTTTCGTTAGTTTCAGCAATGATTGCGTCAGTCAGTGCTTTCCAGTTCGCTGGCAATTCACCGGCCATACGGCGTTTGAATTCTGCAGCTTCTGCTGGGTAGGCTTTAGCGTAAGCGTCGAACTTGGCGTTCCAGTCAGCTTCGCGTTTTGCACCTTTGTCTTTTTGGTTCCAGCCTTCGTATACGTCAGCAGGAATTTCGAATGGTGCGTGTGGCCAGCCGATGGCTTCACGGGTAGCAGCAACTTCAGCTTCGCCTAATGCAGAACCGTGGCAGTCGTGTGAGCCGCACTTGTTAGGAGAACCTTTACCGATGATGGTTTTGCAGCAGATCAGTGATGGTTTGTCAGTCACTGATTTAGCTTCGTCGATGGCTTTTTGAATCGCAGCCTGGTCGTGACCATCTACTGAAACAACGTGCCAGCCGTAAGCTTTGAAGCGGCCTGCGGTGTCGTCTGTGTACCAGCCTTCGATGTGGCCGTCGATAGAAATACCGTTGTCATCCCAGAAAGCAACCAGTTTGCCCAGGCCCCAAGTACCAGCCAGTGCACATGCTTCGTGAGAAACGCCTTCCATCATACAACCGTCGCCCAGGAACACGTATGTGTAGTGGTCAACGATGTCGTGGCCTGGCTTGTTGAACTGGCTAGCCAGCAGTTTTTCTGCCATGGCAAAACCAACGCCGTTTGCAATACCCTGGCCCAATGGACCAGTAGTGGTTTCAACGCCTGGTGCGTAACCGTACTCAGGGTGACCAGCACAGCGGGAGTGCAATTGACGGAAAGACTTGATGTCGTCCATGGTCACATCGTAACCAGTCAGGTGCAGCAAGGAGTAAATCAACATAGAGCCATGGCCGTTGGACAATACGAAACGGTCACGGTTAGCCCATTGTGGGTTAGTTGGGTTGTGGCTCAGATTGTGGTTCCACAATACTTCAGCAATTTCAGCCATGCCCATAGGTGCGCCTGGGTGGCCGGAGTTTGCTTTTTGTACAGCGTCCATGCTCAGAGCACGGATGGCGTTGCACAAGTCGACACGAGTTGCCATTGTTTTCTCCCTAGAGTGAAAGTGAGCGGTCTTACACAAAAAGCTGCAAAACCTTGATTGAATTCTTTAAAAAGGCCGGAAAACCCGCCTTTTACGGAAAGGCTAGATTATTCACTAGAACCCATTTTTCTTCAAGCGTTAATCACCTTTTTATGGTGATGGTTTTGCTATGGTTAACCTATTAAAAAGGTCGTTCTGGCGCCAGCAAGGGTAGCTTTCAGCAATGGTTTCCCCTACCATGTAAAAACATTGATAGCAAAGGAAGTAATCATGTCTGACGATAGAATCATTATGCGTGTGGGTGAAGCCTTGGTGGCTGGTGGCCCGCCCGGTACAGCCGCTGAACCCGAAGTCGCCATTGGCGAAATGAACGGCCCGATGGGCACGGCATTTGCCAACTTGCTGGGCGACCAGGTGAAAGGCCACACCCGCGTACTGGCGATTATGAACACCGACATCATGGTACGCCCTGCGACCCTGATGGTGAGCAAGGTGACGGTGAAAGACCCTCGCTACACCAACATCTTGATGGGCACCGTGCAAGGCGCAATTGCCAACGGCGTGCTGGATGCCGTGCGTAGCGGCGATATCCCGAAAGAGAAAGCCAACGACTTGGGCATTATTGTTTCAGTCTGGTTAAGCCCGGCGATTCTGGAACAGGAGAAAATCGACCACAAAGCACTGTTTGATATTCACCGTGAAGCCACATTCAAGGCGATCCAGAAAGCCTTGCGTAATGAGCCTAGCATCGACTGGTTGCTGGAGAATCAAGAAAAAATCGTCCATAAGTATTATCAGATGGGCCTGGACGGCAAAATCTAATCATGTGCAGTGATGCGGGCAAATTGCTACGCGGCTGACTAAATAAAAAAGGATGCTTGCGCATCCTTTTTTGCTTCGCACAGCAACACTTAAGTCCTGTTGACAGACAAACCACCGTCTACCAGATGTGCTGTCCCAGACACAAACGCCGCGTCATCTGAAGCCAGATACAACACCGATTGTGCAATTTCTTCTGGTTTACCCACCCGTTTGAGAGCATGCATCCCGGCCAGGAATGCCTGGGATTCTGCAGTATTATTTTTTTCACGGAACATATCGGTATCCACAGCACCGGGCAATACCGCATTCACGCGTACCCCTTTAGTGCCATATTCAACCGCGAGCGCCTGGGTTAAGCCAATCAGGCCTGCCTTGCTTGCAGCATAGGCTGCAAACTCTGGGAAAGCAGCGCTATACCCGACAAAAGTGGATGTAAAAATGACTGATCCGCCCCCTTGCTTAGCCATTTCTGGAATCTGGTATTTTGCCCCTAAAAATGCGCTGGTCAAGTTAATGGACAGGGTATCGTTCCAGCCTTGCAGGGACACCTGGTCAGAGGCACCGATTTCACCCAGCGTGCCTGCATTATTAAACGCAATATCCAGCTTGCCGAAGCTGTTCACAGCGAGTTCAACCAGTGATTGATTAAAAGCCTCTGATTGCACATCACCAGCAAAGGCAATGGCTTCACCACCATCCGCCACGATTTCTGCCACCAGTGTTGCCAATTCCGATTCGCGGCGGGCAGCGACCACGACTTTGGCGCCATGCTGGGAAAATAATTTTGCAGTGGTACGGCCGATGCCTGAACTGGCACCAGTCACGATAGCCACTTTCCCTGCCAGGCGTTGATATGTTCTGTTAGTCGTATTTGTCATGATGTTCTCCTTAATTAAATGAAAGTTTTGCTGCAACCACGAGTGCAGTATGCGCGTCTGATTTAATTAAAAATAGTCATTAATAATGACAAATACTTTATACTAAAAGTATAAGATAAAAGGGCTAACAGCATGGAAACGCTAAGCAGTATTGAGTCATTTGTACGCAGTGCCGAGCTAGGAAGTTTCTCGGCCGCAGCACGCAGATTGAGCCTGACACCGGGAGGCGTGAGTAAAAATGTGGCTAAACTGGAAGCAGATTTGGGCGTCAGATTGCTGCATCGCAGCACGCGTAGCCTGACCCTGACTGAAGCAGGCGAACAGTTCCTGGCGCAAGTTTCAGGCGGGCTAGACGCCATACAATCGGCGATTGCCAATACCAGCACGGTGGCTGGGCAACCGGCTGGCACGTTAAAAGTTGGCATGGCGATGGCCTTTGGCCGTGACCATATCCTGCCACTTCTGGGAGAGTTTCTCGAGCGTTATCCAGCCATTAAGCCTGACTGGCGATTTGATAACAGGCAAGTTGATTTGATTGGCGAAGGATTTGATGCGGCGATTGGCGGCGGCATTGATATTGCGCCTGGCGTGGTGGTGCGCGAGCTGGCCAAAGTCCATTTAATACTGGTGGCATCCCCTGCTTATCTAAAGCGCACCTTCACGCCCAAGACACCGGCAGACCTAACGCAACTGGAGGCCTTAATCCGCTACTCGCAAACAACCAACCGTACCACGCCATGGCATCTCAAAACGCTGGCTGGCGATCAAGTCACGATAGAGCTATCGCCACGCGCCACCTTGAACGACCCGGAAATGTTATGTAATGCAGCGATGGCTGGATTGGGCATTGCGCACGTTCCCATGCCTCATGCCTTACGGCATTTACAAAGCGGCGCGTTAATCAGGGTATTGCCGGAATGGTATACAGAAGCAGGTGTGATCTCTTTGTATTTTGCGGCCAAAAAACTCATGCCCGCCAAAACCAGGGTGTTTGTAGATTTTATTGTGGATAAATTCCGGGTAGAGCGTTACGCAGAAAAATGGTCAGCCATTTAAAAAGACTAAAACGCATGGCATAAAAAAGGGGCTCATCGCCCCATTTTTTATTTCTTTAATGCCGCAATCACTGCTTCAATCGCCTTGCAATTGCCCCGGGCATCGTCAAACGTCAACAGCGGTGGTTTGCCATAAAGCACGCAATCACTAAAGTGCTCAATCTCCAGATTGAAATGATTAGCTTTAGGCAAGACGATGGTTTCAGATTTGCCACCCGCCTCCCAGCTAATGACAGGATCATCGCCGGGGTACGCCCACATATTGTGGCATTTGATCCAGCCCTTATCGCCTATGAGCTCATATTCGGCTTTGCGGCCGCGTTCAAAACTCACATCAAAATTGCCAAACTGCGCACGGCCTTGCGCATCCGGCCCGAAATCAAGCACGCCACTGGCCACCACATCGGCACCGTGTTCGTTAAGTTTGCCATAGGCAACCACGTGCTGCGGCTCGGCCGGTTTGTCGCCGCCACCAAAACACCAGCGCAAAGCGTGTATCGCATACGGCCCGATATCCCACATGGCTCCGCCTCCATGCGCCATATCACGGTTGATACGGTACATGCGCGACGGCGCCATCAGGAATGAAAAACTGGCGCGACAAGAAAGCACATCACCAATGAGGCCACTGTCGATCAGTTCCTTAACCTTGGCATGTTGCGGATGAAAGCGGTACATAAAGCCTTCCATCACCGTAACGCCTTTGGTTTTGGCAGCTGATTCAATGGTATCGATATCAGACAGGCGCGTGGTCATGGGCTTTTCAATCAGTACATGCTTGCCCGCCGCAATCGCCTTGAGCGCCCACTCGGCATGCTCTTCGTTGGCCATCGGGCAATACACCGCTTCGACATTGCTATCTGCCAGCAGGCTATCCATGTCGTCATAACAAGCCACGCCACCAGCGTCAGGCGCATATTTATCCAGCGTCGCCTTGGCAGCCCCGGCACGGCGGCTGGCGATGGCGACCAGCTGCGCATTCTTGGCCTCTACGATCGCAGGCAATAATCGTTCATTGACGCGCGCAGCCCCGAGAATACCCCACTTAAGTTGTTTTTGCATGCCAGCTTCCTTTTCTGCGCGGTTCTAAAGAGTGCCATTCTAACGCCAGTTTGCAAATGATGCTTCGGTTACGCACGTGACTAGCCAGCCTGATTCAAGCTTTCCGGGCCAAATACTTCACGGTGAATGTGCTGTGGCGGGATGCCTAGCGCCAGCAAAGCCTGCCATTGTTCGATCATAAATGGTAATGGGCCGCAGAGGTAATATTGTGCGTTTAGCGCAGCGTTGAATGGCCATTCTGATAATCGCATGCGCCCCTCACGCACCAGACGCTCGGACGCAAAACCGGGTTTATCTTCAACATACAAGGCCAAATTCAGTGCTGGCAGTTGCTCGGTGCTGGCAATCAGCTCATCCAGATGTGGTACATACTGCAAACTGCGGCCAGCATGTAAAAACCAGACATCTCGTGTGGATTGATCACGCACCAACGTCTTCAACATCGACAACATGGGCGTGATACCAACACCGGCCGAAATCAGCACCAACGGCTGCTTTGCCTTGAGGTCGGGCGCGAATTCACCATAAGGATGGCTGATCAGTAATTGTCCTCCCACCACTGCCTGCTGATGTAGCCAGTTAGACACCGCACCCTGTGGCGTTTGTGTATCGCCTGCTTCACGTTTGACACTGATGCGGTAGACATCGTTTTGTTCGGCATCCGACAAGCTGTATTGGCGGATCTGACGCAAACCATCAGGCAAGGTGACAGCGACACTGATATATTGCCCGGCCCTGAACGCAGGCAATGCCTGATCTTCGGCCGCTAACTGAATCGACAGAATACCGTCTGCGGCTGGGGTGACTTCAGTGATGCGCGCAGCTATCCATTGATCTGCGGCATAGCCTGTGCTTTGATATAACCTGGCTTCGGCGGCAATAAACTCCCCGGCCAACAACCAGTAAGCCTCATCCCAGGCCGCAATCAGCGGTGGTGTGGCTGCCTCGCCCAACACCTCGGCTATTGCCCCCAACAAATGACGCCCGACGATGGGGTAATGTGCTGGCTTGATTCCTACCGCAGCATGTTTGTGCACAATACGGTCGATCACTGGCTGCAGTACATGGGCCTGGTCAATATTGGCCGCATAAGCAAATACCGCCGCGGCCAGCGATTGCTGCTGGCTACCATTAGCCTGGTTACCCATATTGAACAGATGCTTCAACTCAGGATGTGCCTGAAACATATTGTGGTAAAACGCGGTGGTAATCGCCAAACCATGGGCTTGCAACACGGGCACACTGGCCTGGATATACGGACGGGCATTGCTGGATAACATAAACACTCCTTAAACTAGCATTTTAGATGAAACATTTAATGTAAAAAAATGGTCTTTTTCAAAAAAGACCGATCACTCAAATCACTGCAACCTATGCCGCATGGGTTTTGTGCATAAAAATAATCTTCTCCCGGGTATTGTTATTGACGATATCCAGCAGGCGATGTTGATTCATGTGGGTATAAAAAGACTCCAACCCCGTCTGCAAGGCATCTTTGAGCAGGCAATTGCCATGAAACTGGCACACCGGCTTCTCGCAATTAATCAGTTCGGTGGTATTTTCCAGCTCGCGCAAAATATCGCCTATGCGTAAGTTGAGCGAATCCGGATTCAACTCCAGCCCGCCATTGCGGCCACGTGTCGCCTTGATCCAACCCAGTTTATTCAGGCGCGTAATCACTTTAATCAGGTGGTTACGCGGCAAATCAAACGTGGTGGCGATCTCGTCTATGGTCACTTGCTGGCCAAAGCGCGACTGCGACAAATACATCAGTACGCGCAGGCCAATATCGGTAAACTTGTTGAGTTGCATGCCTGCATTCTAAATATGTTTCATTTACAATGCAACTTTAAATTGATATCCTGACAAACATTGCCCGCCCAAGGAACATACATGCAACCGCTGATCCAAATCTCCCCACCTGGCCGCAAGCGCCTCCCGCAAGGGTTTGCGCTCTGGAACCTCGGATTTCGGCCATTTTTCCTGCTGGCCGCGGTATTTTCGGCGCTATCGATTGGCATCTGGGTATGGAAATATGCAACGTTTTCCACGCTTGCTTTAAGCACCGTGAGCGCATCGCAGTGGCATGCACATGAAATGCTGTATGGCTTTGCCTTTGCCGTGATTGCCGGCTTTTTGCTGACGGCGGTCAAAAACTGGACCGGCATACAAACCCTGCATGGTCGACCGCTCATGGGGCTTGTCGCCTGCTGGGCGATTGCCCGTAGTGTGATGTTGGTCGCCCCAGGCCAGGTGCTCTTGGCAGCAATCTGCGATTTACTCTTTAACGCATGGCTTATCGCCGCAGTCGCCTTGCCAATTATCAAGGTCAAACAATGGCGGCAGCTGGGAGTGCTGTCGAAAATCGTCTTTCTTACGGCAGGCAATGCCGCTTTTTATAGCCAGGCGCTAGGCTGGTCAGTGACTGGCGCACACGCCGCATTATGGATAGGCCTGCTGCTGAATGTGAGCCTGATTATGGTGATCAGCCGCCGGATCTTGCCCATGTTTATCGAGCGTGGTGTCAAAGAAGAAGTAGTCCTGAAAAATAATGCCTGGATAGATCGATTATTGATGGTGTGCCTGGCAGCCTTACTCATCAACATCCTGACCTTTAATGCCGAAATACTTAACACGGTGTTAGGGCTTACTATCTGTGTTAGCGCCGGATTTAGACTATGGCGTTGGCATACGACTGGCATCTGGCAAGTGCCGTTGCTATGGAGTTTTTATTGCGGATTGTGGTTAGTTAACCTGGGATTTCTACTCTATGCTGCCAGCTTTTTCGCACATAGCATTTCCGTGATTCTTGCCATCCATTGCTGGGCGATTGGTGGCATAGGCGTGATTACGCTGGCGATGATGGCGCGCGTGTCGCTAGGTCACACCGGCCGCAATATCCACACCCCACCACGCAGTGTGATCTGGATATTTGGCCTGGTCATTTTCGCCGCCCTGAGCCGGGTGTTCTTACCAATCATGCTGCCCGAGTTTTACCGCTTTTCAGTCATGCTGGCCGCCGGCGCCTGGATAGTCGCGTTCGGGCTATTTTGCATTGGCTACTGGCCGATACTCAGCAAACCACGAATAGACGGCACGCCAGGTTAAGCGTTACTCTTTCCACTTAATGGAACAACCGATACTGGCAATTTGTTCCTTTGGCCCTTGACCTGTTTCAGCCACTTGTTTCATGGCCTTAAATAATTCGCGTGTACTTT
>DATMSK010000277.1:0-4019 GCA_035565395.1 Methylophilus sp.
GTTACTTTCTGTGGGGCAAGCAACAGAAAGTGACTCGCCTAGAGGCGAAAAAGAAATATTGTAAATGCGAGGATGTGGGTGCTAATGTTTGTGACAATAAAAAACTGCTTTTCAAGACATTGCAGTTTGAACTGAAAGACCTATGAATTAAGGCTAAACAATTGTTTCATTACCCTTTTTGTTTCTTCCGTCCCACTGGTTAAAAACACAAAATCCCCAGCTTCAGTAGCTGTATTAAGCATCTGCTTTTGTTCCAACACTTGATGCAGTCGCTTGGCAACAGCCGCCCCGGTATCAATCAAGGTGACCTCAGGGCCCACAATCGCTTGGATATGTTTTTTTACAAACGGGTAATGTGTGCAGCCGAGCACAATGGTATCTGCACCCGCTGCCATCAGTGGCTGGCAGTATCGTTGCAAAAGAGTCAGTGTCTGCGATGTGTCTAGTTGCCCTTGCTCTATGCACTCCACCAAGCCGACGCAGGCTTGTGTCACGACTTGCACGCCTTGACCGTAATGCTCTAGCAGGGCGGCGAATTGCGCGCTTTTGAGGGTGCCAGTGGTGGCAAGTACACCGATGATGCCATTTTTACTGGCAGCAGCAGCGGGTTTAACGGCGGGTTCCATACCGATGATAGGCAAGTGATAACGCTCGCGCATGTTAGCGATGGCCGCGGCGGTGGCGGTGTTACAGGCGACCACCAGCGCTTTGGCACCTTGGCCAATGAGCTTGTCGGCGACAGTAAAACAGCGCTCCTGGATTTCGGTGGCAGATTTGTTGCCATAAGGTGCATGGGCACTGTCAGCAAAGTAAGTGAAATGCTCGTGTGGCAGTTGGCGGGTTAAATGCTTAAGCACGCTGAGGCCGCCGACCCCGGAATCCATCACCCCGACCGGGGCGTTGACTGCAATTGCTGAGCACATCGAAATGGCACGGTATGATTTATAATGGGTGGATTATATCGGATTTTATACGGGTTAAAGGAATGGCCAATCGGCTGAGCAAGATTTACACGCGTACCGGCGATAGCGGTATGACCGGGCTGGGTGACGGTTCGCGCGTGGCAAAGTCTGATTTGCGTGTAGAAGCCATGGGCGATGTCGATGAGCTCAATGCAGTGCTCGGCATGCTATTGGTAGAAGAGCTGGATGACGAGGTACGCGACAGCTTGGTGGCGATCCAGCATGACTTGTTTGACCTGGGGGGCGAGTTATGTATGCCTGGTCATCATTTTATTCAGGCTGGGCGCGTGACGTTTCTGGAGATGACGCTGGATGCATGGAATGAAGAGCTGACGCCGCTTAAAGAGTTTATCTTGCCGGGCGGTAGCCGAGCAGCTTCGGTGTGCCATTTGGCGCGTACGGTCTGCCGCCGTGCCGAGCGTGTGTTACACGCCTTGCATGCGCAGTCGCCTGTCACACCGGAAGCCTTGCAATATCTGAACCGGTTATCCGATTTGCTGTTTGTCCTCTGCCGCACGCTGAACCGGCATGACAATGTGCCAGACGTATTATGGAATAACCAACATAAACTGTAGCGCGGCGATTGCTGGCGCTCGAAATGCAAAAGAATGATTAAACAATTACTACAAAAAGTATTCCGTCGCCGTGCCAGCGCGAATACGCATACCCAATTGCCTGCGGCGCAAATTATTCCAGTGGGCAAACACAAGATCAACCAGAAACATATTAGCCAGGCGGCCCTGAAAACCTGCGACCAATTACAGAAGGCTGGTTTCAAGGCTTATATTGTCGGTGGTGCCGTGCGCGATCTGCTACTCAATCATCCGCCCAAGGACTTTGATGTAGCCACCAATGCCACGCCAGAGCAGGTGCACAAGATTTTCAGGCGCTCTCGTATTATCGGCCGCCGATTCAGGTTGGTGCATGTGTTGTGGGGACATGAAACCATAGAAGTCTCGACGTTTCGTGGGCATCACCAGAGCGAAGGCGATGCGGAAACCAACGACAGTGGCCGCATTATCCGCGACAACGTGTTTGGTAGCATTGAAGAGGACTCGGTGCGCCGGGATTTCACTGCCAATGCCTTGTATTACGATCCCAAGCGGCAGGAGGTCCTAGATTTCCATCATGGGGTGGCTGATGTCCGCGCCAAAACCTTGCGTATTATTGGTGATCCGGTCAAGCGTTACCAGGAAGACCCTGTGCGCATGCTGCGCGCGGTTCGCTTATCTGCCAAATTGGGCCTGAAGCTGGAAAAGTCTACCGAAGCACCGATCCGCAAACTGGCTGACCTGCTCGAAGACGTGCCGCCCAGCCGACTTTTTGACGAAATGCTCAAACTGTTTTTGTCCGGCCATGCCATTGAGAGCATCAATGCCTTGCGTGCACAACACCTGCATCATGGGTTGCTGCCACTGCTCGATGTGGTGCTGGAGCAGCCACTCGGTGAGAGGTTTGTCATGCTGGCGCTTAAAAATACTGATGAGCGCATTCAGTCTGGTAAATCTTCCAACCCCAGTTTCTTGTTTGCGACCTTGTTATGGCATGAAGTGCTACAAGCCTGGCAAGAAAACCAGAAACGTGGCGAGCATATGATTCCTGCCTTGCATGAGGCCATGAACGAAGTCATCGACAAGCAGGCCGAAAAGATGGCGATCCATAATCGCTATACTGCAACTATGAAAGAAATCTGGGCCATGCAGCCGCGTTTTGAACAACGCTCTGGTAAGCGCCCTTATGCGTTATTGACCAATCCCAAATACCGCGCGGGCTATGATTTCTTGCTGCTGCGTTGTGCCTCTGGTGAGTTGCCTTCAGAAGTAGGCGAGTGGTGGACGCGTTTTGCTGATGCTGGGACTGATGAACGTACTGCCATGTTGTTGCCAGAAAGTGGACCCAAAAAGCGTCGCCGCAAACCACGCAAGAAAAAGCCAACTGGCGGGGAAGCGGTTTAATGGCGGTAGCCCTGATTGCGCTAGGCAGTAATTTGCAACAGCCAGAAAAGCAGGTCAGCAAGGCAATTAAGGTGTTGGCTAACACGCCGGGGCTAAGGTTAATCAAGGCTTCCAGTCTGTATGCGACAGCCCCGGTTGGCTATGATAATCAGCCTGACTTTATCAATGCCGTGGTGCAGGTGGCAACTGATATCCCTGCCCCGCAATTGATGCAGCTTTTACTCGATATTGAACAGACGTTTGGCCGTGAGCGCCCATTCCCCAATGCACCGCGTATCCTGGATCTGGACTTGCTGGATTATCAAGGTATGCACCTTGATACTGAGTTGTTGAAATTGCCGCACCCTCGCATGCATGAGCGTGGTTTTGTGATTGTTCCGCTGGCTGAAATTGTGCCTGACTTTATGCTGCCGCAAGGAAAGACTGTTGTAGAATGGATGGCAGAATCTCAGCACCAAGATATTAGAAAGATCGGGTTTTGAGAAAACTGGGACGTGCGCACACTGGCACTGATTTAATAAGCTGAACGAGCAAGAACAATGTTTAACCGTTTCCCTTATGTCGTGATTGAAGGCCCGATAGGCAGTGGCAAAACCACGCTGGCACGCATGCTGGCAGACAAGTTTTCGGTCGAGTTGTTATCCGAAAAAGCTGAAGCAAACCCATTCCTGACCCGTTTTTATCAGGATGCCCAGCGTTACGCCTTGCCGACTCAACTATTTTTCCTGTTCCAGCGTTCGCGCCAGATTGAGGATATGGCCCAGCGTGATATGTTCGGTCAGCCCACCGTTTCGGACTTCTTCCTTGAGAAGGATCCGCTGTTTGCGCGGCTGAACCTGGATGATGAAGAATATTCTCTCTATCACCAGATTTACCATCACCTGCAGCTAAAAGCACCTAAACCAGATTTGGTGGTGTATTTACAAACCCCGGTCGATGCGCTGATGGACCGGATTGAAGAGCGCAATATCAGCTACGAGCAAGACATGCCACGCGAATACATTGCACGTTTGGCCGAAGCTTACAGCGAATTTTTTCATGCCTATGATGCTTCGCCGTTATTAATCGTAAATAATGAAAAGCTCAATATCATTAAAGATCC
>DATMSK010000278.1:0-3111 GCA_035565395.1 Methylophilus sp.
CAGATGCCCATTTTTATACGGCGTAAACACGCCGTAAGGTTTGCCAGTTTGCGTCATGACCTCGTCTTGCTCAAACAAAACCTGGTCTTTAAATAAGTGCAGCGTCCTGTTTGCTTGAAGTAGAGTATTGGCGACGACCTCATCTCGCGCAATCGCGACCGGTTCATAATCTTTATTGGCATACACTGCCGTCACTTGTAACTTGTGTGCAAGGGCAGGAATCTCAACCTGCGCTGAACCATGGAGCACAATCAAATCGCTGCCATGTGATTGCAAGGACTGTTTGAGTTCTCGAACACTCTCCCAGATAAACTCCACCCGGCGGTCGTGCTTGTCTGTGAGATGCTCCAGAATATCAGTATCAAAAACAAAAGCGACAATTACTTGCGTATGCCGCTTTAAAGCATGGTATAGCGCGGCATGATCGTCATCGCGCAGGTCACGACGTAACCAGACCAAGGCTTTGGACATATTTATTCCCGGTGATAAGGATGACCGCTTAGAACCGTGTGCGCGCGATAAAGTTGCTCGGCCAGCATGACGCGCACCATGCCATGCGGCATGGTCAATTTAGATAGGCTGAACAGCCATTGCGCCTGGGCTTTAAGCTGCGCATGCAAACCATCCGCGCCACCGATCACCAATGACACATCACGCCCCATCTCTTGCCAGCTTTTGAGCCTCTCCGCTAGCTGCAAGGTTGTCACAGCCTGCCCGCGCTCATCCAGCGCAACCAGGTAATCTTTACCGGCCACTTCCAGAATACGTTTGGCTTCTGCCTCTTGCACCACTTCGCTATTTTTACCTGCAGCACGCTTATCCGGTTTGATTTCAATGATGCGTGTCTCTAGCTCACGGGGCATGCGCTTTAAATACTCTGCACACGCAGATTCGACCCAATCAGGCATTTTGTGGCCAACAGAAATAATATTGAGTTTCATTGAGGAACCAATAGTGACATCGGGGAAAGCGGTTCGCTACTTGCCGCCACTCAACGCAGAAAGCTTTGTGCATTGCGCACGCATGCAGCGTGCGAACGAGACCGGGACAGTGCGACGCTTAGGCAGCCGACGCAGCGCGGCGAGATTGTGACTCGCTCCACAGCTGCTCGATGTTGTAGTATGCGCGCGTGGCAGGCACCATGACGTGAACCACAATATCACCTAGGTCAACCAAGACCCATTCGCCTTCTTTCTCACCCTCGACACCGCGCGTATCTACGCCTTTTTCCTTGAGCTTTTCGCGTACATTATCGGCAATCGCCTTGCATTGGCGGGTAGAGTTACCGCTGGCAACAATCATATAACTGGTCATGGCCGTCATATGACGCACATCCATAACTGTAATATCAAAAGCTTTAATATCTTCCAGCGCGTCAACAACGGCCAGCTTCATGTCTTCAAGAGACAACACATCAATGTTAGGTTGCATAGGGATACTCAAAATCAGGCCGCTTGCGCAGGAATATGGTTTTTCTGTTCAACGATACGATTTTGCGCATCGACATAAACCAATTGCGGATGGTAATTGGAAAGCTCAGCTTCGGTATATTGCGAATAACTGGCAATGATGATCAGGTCATCAGGATCTGCTTTATGCGCTGCCGCGCCATTCACTGAAATCACCCCAGAATGACGTTCAGCACGAATCGCATAGGTTGTGAAACGCTCACCATTGTTGATGTTGTAAATCTGGATCTGCTCATATTCATGAATATTGGCAGCTTCCAGCAAGGCTTCATCAATCGCACAGCTGCCCTCGTAGTGCAGCTCGCTATGCGTGACACGCACCCGATGCAGCTTTGATTTCAACATGGTTCTTTGCATTGCGTCCCTTCAGTCAACCGCCCGCTCGCGCGGAAAAGGTCGTAATTATAAAGTTATCAATGGCTTAGCGCAAAATAAATTTATAAAAAACCGCATTAAAATAGATTAGCTACTGACTTCACAATTGTCTATGAGTCGCGTTTTTCCCAACCTGGCTGCTGCCAGGACAACCCAGTCTCGCGTTTGGGCATCCGGCAAGGTCAGTGTATGTTGACGACGAATCTCTACATAATCCACCTGCCAGCCCTGTTGGGCCAATGCGAAACTGGCCTGCTCACACAAAAGTGCATACTCCCGCCGCCCAGCTAACAAGGCGCTTTTAATACCTAAAAGTTGCTGATACAACTGAGCTGCCTGTTCTTTTTCAGGCGGCGTTAAATAACCATTTCTGGAGCTCATGGCCAATCCGGAAGATTCACGCATCGTTTCACCCGCCAGAATTTCAATATCAAAATTAAGTTGCCGCACCAGTGCACGGATGACCGCCAGCTGTTGATAATCTTTTTTGCCAAAGACCGCTACGTGCGGCCTGACCATGTGAAAAAGCTTAGCCACCACTGTCGCAACGCCTGCAAAATGCCCCGGCCGGCTCGCTCCACAGAGGTCATCTGCCAATGGCGGCGGCTGGATGACCATCTGCTGATGTAAATCCTGACCATCAAAATCAGGGTACATCTCCTCCACAGCGGGTGCAAACACCACATCCGCTCCAACAGACTGCAACTTTTCGCAATCAGCCTGCAAAGTACGTGGATAACTACCCAAATCCTCATTGACACCAAACTGTAGAGGATTCACGAAAATACTCACCACTACGATATCGGCGTGCTGCCTGGCCTGTGTCACCAACCCACAATGCCCTGCATGTAAGTTGCCCATGGTTGGGACAAAGCCAACAATTTTGCCGCACTGACTATCCAAAAAAGCACGCATTTCGCGTTTGGTATGAAAAACATTCATAAAAACCTACTATCCATCCACCAATTCCGCGCACTATAACACGGCACGCAAATTCGGTATCAGCATGCAAAATTCGATCATGTCTGCACCTCTCCCTCTAAACGCTCTAGCAATCGTCGAATATCTTCCAAGCATTTACAAACTCTTTAAAGACAGTGGATTCCTACATGATTTTGATCTTTTAACCGATAACCAGCCTCTGTTAAAAAAGAGATCATATTTCCACGTTGGACATTAAACAAACAGCACAACCACATCAGTTAGGAGAATCAAATGGGTAAATATTTTATCGCTTGGCTATTGGGCGTTCCCGGCATCGTGTTAC
>DATMSK010000279.1:0-3703 GCA_035565395.1 Methylophilus sp.
CACTTATAAATCCTTAAGGCGTTTGGGTTCAGGTTTTTTGTAGCCGTCTTTAAGTAAAGCAAAGCTTGTTTATTGCGACTGGAGTACTTGAGACAAACTTTTGGGGCGCCTCCCTGTTAAGTAAAAAAGTAAGGAAGTAAAATGGCAACAGGTACCGTAAAGTGGTTCAATGATTCTAAGGGTTTTGGGTTTATTACTCCGGATGATGGTGGTGACGATTTGTTCGCGCACTTTTCCGCAATTGTAGAATCCGGTTACAAAAGCCTCAAAGAGGGCCAGCGCGTGTCTTTCGATGAGACTGAAGGTCCAAAAGGCAAGCAAGCAAGCAATATCCAAAAAGCATAACGATTGTTTAGGGGCACCAAATGCAAAACGGCTCGCAGATGCGAGCCGTTTTTTTATTGAGTCTGCCGAGAAAGGCTAAAAATTAAATCATTTGCTTGATGATTTCAATCCCAAACTCAGCAGTGCCGACTTGCGTTGCGCCTTCCATCTGGCTACTGAAGTCGCCGGTTACGCGTTTGCTGGCAATCGCTTTTGCAACCCCATTGAGTACCAGGTCCGCTGCTTCAACCCAGCCCATATGACGCAACATCATTTCGGCTGACAGAATCAGTGAGCTTGGATTGGCCAGATTTTTACCGGCAATTTTAGGCGCCGTACCGTGGGTAGCTTCAAACATGGCAACGGTATCACTCAGGTTTGCGCCCGGTGCGATGCCGATGCCGCCGACTTGTGCGGCCAGGGCATCACTCATGTAATCGCCGTTGAGGTTGAGCGCAGCCACCACGTCGTAATCTTCAGGGTGCAGCAAAATCTCTTGCAGGAAGGCATCGGCGATACAGTCTTTGATGACTATGCCGTTTGGCAGTTTGCACCATGGGCCGCCATCAATCAGCTCTGCGCCAAACTCTTCTTTGGCCAACTGGTAGCCCCAATCACGGAAGCCGCCTTCGGTGAACTTCATGATGTTGCCCTTGTGCGTGATAGTGACCGATTTGCGGTTGTTATCAATCGCATATTGAATCGCTTTGCGGATCAAGCGTTTGCTGCCATCGATAGAGACAGGCTTGATGCCGATGGAAGATGCTTCGGGGAAACGGATTTTCTTGCGTACGCCCATGTCACTCAAAAAATTGATCACTTTCTTGACTTCTTCAGTACCCGCCGCCCATTCTATGCCAGCATAAATATCCTCCGTGTTCTCACGGAAAATCACCATGTCGGTTTTCTCAGGATGCTTGACCGGGCTAGGGACGCCGGTGAAATACTGGATAGGGCGTAGGCAGACATATAAGTCCAGTTCCTGGCGCAGGGTCACGTTCAGTGAGCGGATGCCACCGCCGACTGGCGTAGTCAATGGACCTTTGATGGAAATGACATAGTCTTTCAAGACGGCCATGGTTTCATCAGACAGCCAGGTATCTTTGTCATAGACGGTGGTGGATTTTTCGCCGGCATAGACTTCCATCCAGGAAATTTTGCGTTTGCCGCCGTAGGCTTTCTCGACTGCAGTATCCACGACCTTCATCATGGGTGGCGTGATGTCAACGCCGATACCATCGCCTTCGATAAACGGGATAATAGGTTGGTCGGGAACATTTAGGGTATTATCAGCATTGACGGTGATTTTGCTGCCAGTGGCAGGCACCTTGATTTTAGACATAGCACTTTCCATGTTATTACTGTTTAACAAACCCTTTAACGTCGTATGCCAGTTTACTGCGCATGAGAAACACGCGACGCTCAAGGACTATATTCCGATTCCCAACGTGTATGCTGCCGGGCGGTTAGATACCGATTCTGAAGGACTGCTTATTCTAACCGATGACGGCGGATTGCAACATCGTTTAAGCCATCCCAAACACAAACAGGTCAAAACCTACTGGGCGCAAGTAGAAGGTGCTCCTACAGAAGCAGAATTGATGCCACTGCAACAGGGGGTTGATCTTGGTGATTTTGTCACCCAGCCTGCACAGGTGAAAATTATCACTGAACCTGACCAATTGTGGCAACGGGAGCCCCCTATTCGCGAACGAAAACATATCCCGACCACCTGGCTGGAGATTAAAATCAGTGAAGGCAAGAACCGCCAGGTGCGGCGGATGACCGCCCACGTGGGATTTCCGACCTTGCGCCTGATTCGTTATGCGATTGGCCCGTATGCATTGGACGGAATCTTGCTTGGACAATATCAGGAAGTCAGTTTAAGAAGGTAATTTCATGAAACAGGTGGTGGTATTCAGGCACGCTTGCTGCGAGGGTGCCGGTTATTTAGGCACTTTTTTAGCGCGGCATGCTATTCCATGGTGCGAGGTGCGGATTGATAAAGGTGAGACTGTACCGGCCTCGGTGGACGCTTACAGTGGCATTGTACTGATGGGTGGCCCCATGAGTGTGAATGATGACCTGCCATGGATTCCACCATTGCTGGCGTTGATCCGCGAAGCGGTAGACAAAGATGTGCCCTTGCTTGGACACTGCCTGGGCGGGCAACTCATCAGCAAGGCCCTGGGCGGCGTGGTAAGCAAAAACCCCGTCAAGGAGATCGGCTGGGGGGAGGTGCAAGTGGTCGATCATCCGGATGCGCGAGAGTGGTTCGGTGAGCTGCAGGGGTTTAACAGCTTTCACTGGCATGGAGAAACATTTACCGTGCCGGAAGGTGCAACCCATGTGTTATCTGGCCCGTATTGCGCTAACCAGGCTTATGTCATGGGTAAGCATATTGGTTTGCAGTGCCATATTGAAATGACCCCGGATATGGTCAAGATGTGGACTGATCAATGGAAAAACGATATTGCCAGCGCCGCCAACAGTCCGGCGGTACAATCGGCAGATACCATGCTGGCTGGCGTTGCTGAAGATTGCTCCGTTCTGCACCAGGTCGCGGATAAGGTGTATAGCCGCTGGATCCAAGGGTTGGCTTAACTGTTTTCCTTAAACCTGGCCATCTTTGGTCTGTTCGGCTTGGGTTTTTTCCAGTTTATGCAATGCATAGCGCCGTTGTTTGAAACGGTTATATTGCCATAAGTATTGTGCTGGGCACTGTGACACCTGTCTTGCAATCGCCTGGTTGAGCAGGGCTGGCGTGTGGATATCATCGACGCGTGTCAAATGGATATTAAAGCCTTTCCCGGATGGCAAGCGCTCACCAAAAGCCATGATGACTACTGCGTCAGTCTTGCTGGCCAGTTTGCTGGCTAAACCCATGGTGTACGCCGGTTTGCCAAAAAAATCAGCCCATTCACCTTCACCTTGTCTGGGGATTTGATCCGGTAAGATGCCAATTGCTTGACCAGCTTTCAGCGCGTGGAGTAATTGCTTTACACCGCTGGCATTGGCCGGCGCCATCTGAACGTTGCCTTTCTCCCTGCCTTTTACCACCAGGTCGCTCAGCCATCGCAGTTTTGGCGGTCTGTACAAGACAGTGATTGGTGCGTGTTCGCCGTAGTAAATCGACGTGATTTCAAAGCAACCCAGGTGCGGTGTCAGGAAAATCAGGCCTTTGTTTTGTACTTGGGCTTCAGTCACATGTGACCAGCCATGTACGTGCTGTATCAGTCGCATGAGCTTGTCTGAAGCGCTGCCCCAAATGAAAAATGTTTCCATCACGGCTTTGCCGGCTTCTGTCCGGCTGGTTTTCACCAATTTTCTGGCTTGCGTATCGTCTGCGGCGAGGCCGCTTTGCTGGATATTGGCAAGG
>DATMSK010000280.1:0-12095 GCA_035565395.1 Methylophilus sp.
ACACGCTGTCAAAGCCTAATAATTCGGCCACCAGTTCGCGCTTGATCGGGTAGCTGGTTCCTGCGAGTGCTGCTGCACCCAAGGGTAGGCGGTTGATACGTTTACGTGCATCGGCAAAGCGCTCGGCATCGCGGTTGAGCATTTCAAAATAAGCCATCAGGTGATGACCGAATGTCACCGGTTGGGCGACTTGCAGATGGGTAAAGCCCGGCATAATGGTTGCTGCATTATTTTCAGCCAAATCCAGCAACGAGGTTTGCAGGGCGCGGATACCAGCAATGGTGTCGTCAACCACGCTACGTAACCATAAGCGCACATCTGTGGCTACTTGGTCATTACGTGATCTGCCTGTGTGTAAGCGTTTACCGGCATCGCCGATTTTTTCTGTCAGGCGGCGTTCGATATTCAGGTGTACATCTTCCAGGTCCAGCAACCACTCAAATTGCCCGGCTTCAATTTCGGCCAGAATTTCACCCAGGCCACGTTTAATGTCTTCTACATCCTGTGCTGAAATAATGCCTTGCGCGCCCAGCATGGTGGCGTGGGCGATCGAACCTTGAATGTCGAATTTAGCCAGGCGTTTGTCGAAGTCCACAGAAGCGGTATAGCGTTTGACCAGTTCGGCGACCGGCTCATTGAAACGGCCAGACCATGCCTGGTCTTTTTGGTGTAGCGATGATTGTGTGTTGGGTTGCTGAGTTGTCAAAGCAAAAGTTCTTTCTGCCAGAAAATTGGCGTCTAGCGCATGCTTGCGCCACTGGCGCTTAATACTTATGATGCTGGAGCCACATTATAAATGAACATCACGCTGTGCGTAAAACTAGCCGCATTCCCAATTTCCGCAATCTGGGCATACACTTACGTGTACTGTTGCTGCACCTGTGTTTGCTGGCGTTGTTGACGGTGTATGACGGCCAGTCTGGCTGGAATGTGACTTTATGGCTCAATGAGCTGGCACGGATCGGCAGCCAGTGGGCGCCGCCGCTGTTGCTGGTGATGGGCGCACTGACATTGGCTTATCCTGTAATTAGCCGCTGGCCATACCGGCTGGCGCTGGCGAGTATTTTCCTGCTGGCAATCAGCCTCACCGCTTTTTTGGCCTATGGATACCACCACTGGATCACGCCGCTGGCCACTGCGCAACTATGGCAGCTCATGTTGTTGTGCGTCGCAGATGTACTGGTGTGTTTGTATTACCTGGATTTATTGCAACGGGCTTATTCGCCGGCAATTGCCGAGGCGCGATTGCAAGCGCTGCAGGCACGCATCCGCCCTCATTTTCTGTTCAACAGCCTGAATGCGGCTTTGTCCCTGATCCGTAGCCAGCCGCAGCGCGCGGAAACCGCACTGGAGGATATGGCAGAACTGTTCCGTGTATTGATGGCCGACAACCGTGACCTGGTGCCGTTGTCACAGGAAATCGCCTTGTGCCAGCAATACCTGAACATTGAAAAGTTACGGTTGGATGAACGCCTGCAATATGACTGGCAACTGTCAGACCTTCCGTCCGAAATGATGATCCCGCCGCTGATTTTGCAGCCTTTACTGGAAAATGCGGTGTATCACGGCATCGAGCCGCAATCGCAGGGGGGCATGATTGATATCGAAATCAGGCCCAGCGGCAACAGTTTGCTATTGCGTATCAGCAACCCGTTACCACCACGCAGTGACAAGTCTGGCGGTAATAAAATGGCCCTCAAAAATATTCGCGAACGTTTGCGCCTGCATTATGACCTGGAAGCACAATTACGCCAGTACGAGGCTGACCAGCGGTATATCGTTGAAATCCTGATTCCGACGCGTCCCTTGTCTGAGGTGGTGCATGGCTAAACAGCGTTTATTGATTGTGGATGACGAACCGCTGGCCAGGCAGCGGTTACGTGACCTGGTAAGCGATATTGGCGGATATGAAGTACTCGGTGAGGCTGCTAACGGGGTGCAAGCCATCGCCTTGTTGCAACACGCGCAGGTGGATATTGTGCTGGCAGATATCCGTATGCCGGTAATGGATGGAATTGAGCTGGCACAACATTTACGGAGCTTGGAGAAGCCTCCCCACCTGATTTTTACCACGGCTTATGATCATCATGCCTTGCAGGCATTTGAACTCAATGCGATTGATTATTTGCTAAAGCCGATCAGGAGCGAGCGCCTGGCAACGGCTCTAGCCAAGGCACGGCCCTTGCAGCCTGAACAATCGCAGGCCTTGCAAACTTTGCAACAGACGCATGCTCATTTGAGCATACAGGAGCGCGGCAAAGTGCTGCTGATTCCATTGTCGGATGTACTGTATTTCCGGGCCGAGCTGAAATATGTGACGGTGCGTACGCGCGAGAAAAGCTATTTGCTGGAAACCTCACTGAACCAGCTGGAACAGGCCTATGCAGAGCAGTTTGTGCGCATACACCGCAATGCGCTGGTGGCACGCGATGCGATTAGCGGGTTTGAAAAGCAGCGTATTTCTGAAGGCGAGGAGGCTGGTGAAACGTCGTGGGTCGTGTTAATCCGGGGCATCCCGGATACGCTCACGGTGAGCCGCCGTCACCAGCATATGATTAAGGCCACCTAGGTGGCCTTTTTACCTGTTACTTTTTCTTTTGTGCCTGATCAATGACCTTGGCTGCCCAGTCGCGGCCACCGAGGCCAAAAGCAATCGCCAGTGCCAGGAACACGGCACCAAACACAATCACAAACAGGGAGTGAATCAGCTGCATGCCGATACCCAGTTGTTCCAGCGCAATGAAAATCGCCAGAATCTGGATGCAATATTCGGCAGAGGTGCTGATGATTAATGCCTGTTCAAACTTGATACTATGTAACCAGGCAAATACCAGTCGGTTGATAAAGCGTGCAAACAAGGTACCGAAAATCACCACCAGGATGGCCACAATGATATGCGGCAGGTAACTGGCCAGTTCTTTCAAGAGTGCTGCGACTTCGTTCAGGCCCAAGGAGTTGGCGCAGGTGATGACGAACAGCAAAATCACCAGCCAATAGAGTACTTCACTGATAATGCCGCTCAGTGTCACTTTGTAATTGGCGCTACGCATAAAGGCTTCGAGGCCGGAGCTTTTCGCAAACGTATCAAAGTGCGTCAGTTCAAGAATACGCTTCGCGCCTAGCCTGACGGCTTTGGCCACCAGCCAGCCAAAAAACAGAATAACAATGGCAGCGAGTAATTTGGGCACAAAATGGACCAGTTCGACCCAGAATTGATTAAGAGAAGAAAGGAAAATGTCGATTTGGTATTGCATGGATAATTCCTCCATTTTTATCATCGAATAGTAGCTTTTCTAGCTACTTCTGGAAGGCTGTTTTTCTGCCAGCATAACTCAAGATGACCCTTTTGGGGAGCAAAAGGTTCATCACTGCAAGTGATCATCGCTGGTCAGCCAAGGGACACTGAAGTGTGGCCTTGCCGTGTTAAAATGCTGTGCTAAATCCATCATAGGTAACCCAGTTGTGAGCACATTTAATCCGCCAGCCAAACTTGTTATTGCCTCTCGCGAAAGTGCACTTGCCATGTGGCAGGCCAAACATATCCAGGCCCGGTTACAGGCCTTATATCCACAATGTGACGTCAGCATTTTAGGCATGACGACCACGGGCGACCAGATCCTGGATTCCCCGTTGTCACGCATTGGTGGCAAAGGCCTGTTTGTCAAAGAGCTCGAAAATGCGCTGGCAGATGGCCGAGCTGATTTGGCTGTGCACAGTATGAAAGATGTGCCCATGCATTTGCCGGAAGGGTTTACCCTGACAGCCACCGGTGAACGCGAAGACCCGCGTGATGCATTTGTCTCCAATACTTACAGCAGCCTGGAAGAGTTGCCCGAAGGCAGTATCGTCGGTACCTCCAGCCTGCGACGCCAAAGCCAGATACAGGCGCGATTTCCACATTTGAAAATTGAATCCTTGCGTGGCAATGTGCAAACCCGTTTACGCAAGCTGGATGAAGGTCAATATGCGGCCATTATCCTGGCGGCGGCCGGGCTGATCCGCCTGGAATTGGGCGACCGTATTAAAGGCTTTATTGACCCGGCAGACAGTATTCCAGCCGTGGGACAAGGTGCACTGGGGATTGAAATCAATGCTGATCGTAAGGATCTGGTAGATGTCCTGGCGCCATTGAACCATGTGGATACCCAATTGTGCGTGGAAGCCGAGCGTGGCTTCAGTCGCGCACTCGCAGGCAGTTGCACCGTCCCGTTGGGGGCTTATGCTACTAAACAGGGTGACACCATCACCATGCAAGGCTTTGTAGCCAGCGTCGATGGCCAGCAGATGCTCAAGGAAACCGTGACTGGTCATGCCGCAGAGGCAGAAAAGCTGGGCCAGCAATTGGCCTTGCAACTGGTCTCACGCGGTGCTGATAAAATCCTCGCGTCTCTGGATGGCGTGAAATGACCTTGCCATTGGCCGGACGCACGATTGCTGTCACGCGTCCTCCTGAGCAAGCGACCAAATTGACGGCAGCCATTGAGGCTGCTGGCGGTGTGGTGATTTCGTTTCCGCTACTCGATATTCAGGCGCTGCCAGATCTTTCCGGCTTTCATCAAGCCATCACGCCCCTCGATCAGTTTGACTGGGTGATTTTCATCAGTAGCAACGCCGTGCAACATGGCATGCCTTTGCTCAAGCAGGTCGGGGTTCCGCCTAGCCTTAAATTTGCCGCGATCGGCCCGACCACGGCGGCCAGTTTGCATGGATTTGGCATTACACAAGTGCTGACACCTCATGAGCGTTTTGATAGTGAATCCTTGCTGGCACTAGATGCGTTCCAAAACATGCAAGGACAGCGTGTCCTGATCGTGCGAGGGGTAGGCGGGCGTGAAGTGCTGGCCGAGACCTTGAGGCAACGAGGTGCAGAGGTTGTGTTTGGTGAATGCTACCGCCGCGTCAACCCACAAAGTAGTGCCCAAGTGCTGGTGCAGGCTTATGATGAAGGCAAATTGCAGGGCATCGTTGTCACCAGTAGCGAGGCGTTACGCTTTTTACTTGATTTGGGCCAGAGTGCGCCTTGGTTGCAAGGCACGCCTTTATTTGTCAATCATGCGCGTATTGCTGAACAAGCCCAGGCTGCTGGCCTGACGGCTTATTGTAGCGGTGTTTCTGGAGATATTGCTATGCTGGATTTGTTGCTAAGCGAGCTCTCGGTAGATTCTTAAAGCGATCTGCGTCTTAAGGTCAGCAAACCAAATCCTAGTAACAACATCGCGCTAACGTTTGCTTCTGGGACAGAGGAAATGCTGATTGGGTTGTTGATTGTGATAAACCCGGCAGTGGTGAAATTCAAAGCGTTAGTATTTAGAAATACAATCCCGTTACGATTCATCACATATATCTCGCCAGCCCCTGTTAGAGAGGGTGGCACACTGCTAATGGTGCCAGGTGCGCCAATTTGAATATTGGCGCCCGAATTTAGGCCTATATTGAAACTATTCCAATGTATGTCCTGTTTAGTTGGTAGCACCGAGATCATCACTTTTCCACCTACATTCCCCTCGGTTTGAGTGGCTTTGATATTCACGGTGTTGGCCAATTGCAGGCTGCCTCCTAGCGTTGAAATAGAAATGTCAGGCGCATTTATATTTAGGTTCTCCAGCAGTAAGTCACCTTCTGCCAGAATGAAGATTTGCGAGTCAGACTCGATGAATCCGTCACTTAAATCGAAGTTTCCTGCGCAGCTAAGTGAGGCTCCGGCAAGCGACGAGATAGACAACGTACCGCTACAATTGATGTTCTCAAGGCTGATCACGGTATTGGCTTGTACAGCCAAAGGCAGTGTCGCCAGCAACGATAAAAGTACACTTAAGCGGAACATGTGGATTTCCTCATAGATATTGTTCTTTGTTTTTATGCATAGTGTAGTGACCAGCGCAGGATGGTGAATGACGGTTTAGTGAAATGCGGCGTATAGGCTGACTTCACAGTTTTCAACTTGAGTGGGCATGGATGCTTGACAAACTAAACTAAATAACTAATCATATAGTTATATGAGAACCCTGACCCACATCCCAGAGCCCTGGAGCGAAATTTCAGAGTTGTTTGTCGCGCTGGGCGATGCGCATCGGCAACGGATTTTGCTATCGTTCAACAGAGACGAACGGCTGACCATCCTGCAAATTGTCGAGAGCTCACAACTAAGCCGTACCGCCGTGACGCACCATTTAAAAGTATTAGAACGTGGTGGCGCCTTGCAGAGCGAAAAGATTGGCCGGGAGGTTTATTTTTGGGTCAACAAGGCATTCATGCAGCAGGCACTGCAAAATGTGCTCGACTATATTAAAGACGAAATATAAAAAAGAGATCTGACAGGGAGTAAAAGCAATGTTGGTAAATGTATTAAGAGGCCTATGCCGTTTATTGTTCCGGGTGCAGGTCACCGGATTGGAAAATATTCCGCAGGAAGATCGTTTACTCATTATCGCCAACCACGAATCATTTCTGGATGGCTTGTTGCTGGGATTGTTTTTGCCTAAACGTGCAACTTTTGTTGTGCATACTGGCGTATTGAAAAGTATTTTTTTCCGCTGGTGGTTGAAACTGACCCCACATTTGTCGGTGGACCCTGCCAGTCCACTGGCCATGAAAAAAGTGATACAGCGCCTGAATGCTGGGGAAAACGTGGTGATTTTCCCTGAAGGACGCATTACGCTGACCGGTGCCTTGATGAAGGTATATGACGGACCCGGGTTTGTGGCTGCCAAGACCGGCGTCAAGATTCTGCCGGTACGCGTTGAAGGTGCTGCCCAGTCTTATTTCGGTCGATTGTCAGACGCGCATCCGCGCAAACTGTTTCCACGCGTGACCTTAAAAGTGTTACCGACCACCGAAATCCGTATTGAACAGCACGGGCATCATGCGCCACTGACGGCCAAGCAGCGACGCCGCATTGCCGGTGAGGCCATGCGCAATATCATGCAGCACATGCTGTTTAAAACCCAACAGAGTAAAACGCTGTTTGAAGCCTTGCTCGATACGATGGAGAAGTACGGCGCCAAGACGCACATTATCGAAGATATGAACCAGGTGGAAGATACCTACCAGGAAGTGCTCAAACGCAGCCTGGCATTAGGGCGCATCGCCACCAAAGTCAGTCAGCCCGATGAAGTGGTAGGTGTGCTCATGCCTAATGTCACCAACACACTGGCGTTAGTACTGGGGATGACCGCTTTCAAACGGATTCCGGCCATGCTGAACTATACGGCCGGCGCCGACGGCATGCGTAATGCGTGTATCGCCGCCAAGATTCGTACGGTGATCACGTCACGCAAATTTATAGAGGCGGCCAAACTGCAAGAAACTGTGGCCCAGATGAGCGATTTGAACATCGTTTACCTGGAAGATTTGCGCAGCCAGTTTGGCATGCTGGACCGCGCCTGGCTCATGGGTTACGCTTTGCTGTATCCACGTGCCGCCATGGAGCCGGCGACGGCAGAAGATACGGCCGTCATCCTGTTTACCTCTGGTTCTGAAGGCAAGCCAAAAGGTGTGGTACACAGCCATAAAAGCATCTTGGCCAATACGCACCAGATCCTGGCCATGCTGGACTTCAGCCCGTCGGATAAATTCATGATGGCCTTGCCATTGTTCCATGCCTTTGGTTTTACAGGCGCCTTGTTACCTTTATTAAACGGTATCCCGCTGTTACTGTTCCCTTCTCCCTTGCAATACAAGCTGATCCCAGAGGTGATTTATGACAAGGGGTGTACAGTCTTCTTCTCTACCAGCACCTTTTTGAGCAATTACGCCAAATATGCGCACCCTTATGACTTTTATAAATTGCGCGTGGTGTTTGCCGGAGCCGAAAAGCTGAACGAAGAAGTCCGCAAAATCTATCACGAAAAATTTGGGATTCGCATTCTTGAAGGATATGGCACCACTGAGTGTGCGCCGGTGCTGGCGGCCAATACGCCGATGGCAAACCGTAATGGTACCGTCGGCCAGTTTTTCCCGGGGATTCAATATAAATTGACGCCGGTGCCGGGGATTGAAAAAGGTGGGCTATTGCATGTCAAAGGGGACAACATCATGCAAGGCTATTATCTGTTCGATAACCCAGGCGTGCTCGTAGCGCCTCAGGATGGCTGGTATGAAACCGGTGATGTGGTCGAAGTGGATGCTGAAGGGTTTATCCACATCAAGGGACGGGTCAAGCGCTTTGCAAAAGTCGCGGGTGAAATGGTGTCACTGGAGGTAGTGGAGAAAATTGCCAGCACTGCAGCCCCTGACCAACAGCACGCGGCAACTACAGTGGTAGATGCCAGCCGTGGAGAAAGCATCGTGTTATTTACGACCGATAGCAAACTCAAGCGTGAAGACTTGCAAATTGTGGCCAAAAATCTCGGGTCGCCAGAAATTGCCATCGCCCGGAAAATTATTGTCGTCGAACAGATTCCAGTATTAGGCACCGGTAAAACCGATTATGTCACGTTGAAACAAATGGCGGAAAAAGCGGTATGAACCGCAGGCAGTTCATGATGCTGGGCGGGGCGTTTGTGTGCGGTGGCTTGACCCAGTCGGCCTGGAAATATTTTCCAGACAGTGGACTAACGCATCCCTGCGAGGGCGCCATGCCGCCAGCTCTCAGTGAGCATGAAACCTGGAAAACCATCTGGCAGGACATACGCCCCGATCAGGTGTGGGATGCCCATGTGCATTTGGTTGGTGTGGGTGATGGATCTCAGCAAACCTGGTTTAATCCGGCCATGGATGAGTGGCTGCATCCGCAGCTAAAAATGCAAAAGGCTTTTTACATCAATGCCACTTGCGCTGATCCTGCCCATATCGATAACTCTTCCATCGCCAGAATGGATATGCTGGCGCAGGCCATGCCTGCAGGAGTGAAATTGATGCTGTTTGCCTTTGATTGGCACCGGGATGCACAAGGCCAGGTGCTTAAACAAGATTCGATTTTCCATATTTCAAATCAATATGCTGCAACAGTTGCGCGGCGATTACCTGAGCGGTACGAGTGGGTCGCTAGTATCCACCCTTACCGGGCAGATGCGGTGGATGCACTGGAGCATGCTTATGCACATGGCGCAAAAGCCATTAAATGGCTACCATCGGGCATGGGAATAGACCCGGCCTCCGCCAGGTGCGATGCTTTCTATCGCAAAATGGCTGCACTGGGTCTGCCGATTATCAGCCACACAGGGCAGGAAAGTGCCGTACCCGGCGGTGAGCAGGCGTTTGGTAATCCTTTAAGAATGCGGCGTGCGCTTGAGCATGGGGTCACGGTAGTGCTTGCCCATTGTGCAAGTGATGGCATGGACCAGGATTTAGACCATGGCGGGCGGCAGGTGCGAAGTTTTGAGCTGTTTAAACGGCTAATGGAGACGCCCGGTTATGAACCTTTACTCTATGGTGACATATCGGCAACCACCCTGATTAACCATGCCTGGGTCTTGCCAGAGTTGATTCAAAGGACACATTGGCATGCCAGGTTGATACATGGCTCAGATTATCCTTTACCGGGGATTATGCCTCTGACCAACATCAACACATTGATCGCCAATGGCTGGCTCAATGACTCGCATAAACCCTTTTTAATGGCCTTGAAAAATCATCATCCGTTGTTGTATGACTTTGCCCTGAAGCGGCTAATCGTCATTGATGGCCAGCGTTTTTCTCCCACTGTTTTTGAAACCAGACACATTTTTGAGCGAACATGAGCAATCCTTTCCACTTGTTACAGCAGCAACGGTTTGGCCCTTTTTTCTGGACCCAGGGCCTGGGCGCTTTCAACGACAATGTGTTTAAAACCGCATTGATTACGCAGGTGGCATTTAATACGGCCAGCCTCACCACGATGGATGGAGCGACGTTGGCGACGTTGCTGCCGGGTTTGTTTATCCTGCCGTTTTTCCTGTTCTCAGCCTCGGCCGGGCAGCTGGCGGATAAATATGAAAAGTCGCAGATTATCCGGTTGGTAAAAGTACTGGAAATTTGCATCATGTTATTTGCCAGCATCGGTTTTTTGAGCCGCAGCCTGTTGATGCTGGCGTTAGCCTTGTTTTTAATGGGCGTGCATTCGACCTTGTTTGGGCCGGTGAAATATTCTTATTTGCCCCAGCATTTACAGCCAAATGAGTTGACGGCAGGCAATGGGCTGGTGGAAATGGGCAGCTTTGTCGCCATTTTGCTGGGCCAGGTGCTGGGCGCCTGGTTGGGGAGTTTGGAACAGCACGCCTTATTTACAAGTTTGAGCGTGTTGCTGATTGCCATCTCTGGCTACCACTTGAGTCGGGGGATTCCACGGTCTCCTGCGCCTGTGCCAGACATCAAGATTAATTGGAACCCGATTACTGAGACCATCAAGAATGTGCGTACTTTCTGGGCACAGCAAACCTTGTGGGTCGCCATTGTTGCGATCTCATGGTTCTGGTTTTTTGGGGCGACATTGCTGGCGCAATTTCCCAATCTTGCCAAGCATGTGTTGCAAGGCAGTGAACGCGACTTTATCAGTTTGCTTTCCATTTTTTCAGTAGGCGTGGGCGTGGGTTCAGTCTGGTGTGAAAAGCTCTCCAAGGGCAAGCAAGAGCTGGGACTGGTGATGCTAGGCGCATTGGGTATGTCGGTATTCACCTGGGATTTTGCCAGTGTTGCCCACGGTATCCAGCAGCAATTGCTCGCCAATCCGGCATTGACTTTACATACACTGGCGGGATTAGACTACTGGCATATGCTACTGGATGTGGCGTTGCTGGGAATCAGTGGCGGTTTGTATATTGTGCCCTTGTATGTGTTACTGCAAAGTCGCGCAGAGGCAGGTTATCAATCACGCGTGATTGCCGCTAACAATATTATGAATGCCTTGTTTATGGTGATATCTGCTGGCTTCTCGGTCATGTTGTTTGGGATGGGAATGAGTATTGCAAAATTGTTTGCCATCACAGCAGGATTAAATGTGCTGGTGGCGATCTACTTATGCTTCCGCCAGCCGGAGTATTGGCACAGCGTGCGTGATTACCTGAGTGGGTTGAGGCCTTGAGAATGCGGCGATTATTTGGTGTTGGCCTCGGCCTCATGTCGTCGTTTGCGCAGGGTGAGCCTGGCGCAGATCACTTGGGCATGCATACGCAGGCGCAATTCCAGACGGTAGAAGGGCATTGCCCGCAATGCCAGGCTTTGCCACAAACCTTATGGTATTTCCGCCATGAGACATTTGCCGTGCCAATCCCCGGTTTGCCAGTATCCCGCTTCGATGCCAGCAAGCGGGGGGCTGACGATACCCAGGCGCTCAATCCGGAGGCCTTGCCTGAATTGATCTGGACAGGTTCCAGCCAATATTGGCCGCAGGCGACACTGAATGCCGCAGCAACAGAAGTCACCACCGTACAAGGCCAGCGTTTAAATTTAAAACTGGTACCCAAAATTGATAGCAACCGTTCATATTGGAACGCCGATACTAGTACTTACCTAAGCCAATCGGCGGTTTCCATTCGCGGCGAGATAGAGGGTCAAACCCTGGTGGCACGAACTGTATGGCCGCAGGCTTTCAAGCTAGATTTAACGGTCGGCCTGCAACAACTTCAAAGCGGCAAGACCTTGCAATCACTGGTTCAATTTGCCAATGGCGGCGCACAAAGCCCATACCAAAGCCGGTTGTTGTGGGAGAAAGCACCTGGGGCAGCACAATCGTCTTCCGGAAAAGCTGCGTTGGGAATTTTGCTCAATGGTGCCCAAGGCGATGATGATGAAGCGCATGGCGGGCATTTTGCACTCGCCACTGGCGTGGTAGGGGCGGAGGGTGAATACGGCACTTGGCTGGTCAATAATTATTACAATCTGGCCACCAATAGCGAAAAAGGCATCATTGCGGGCGTCACGCCTTTTGATAAATACATGGGTGACCTCAACAGCGGGCAAGCATTTTACCGGCCTTCTTATATGCTGGTGGCCGTGTTCAGCCAGCCTGACATTCCCAAACAAATACAGGCGCTGAATAACCGTGTCATGCAACATTTTTACCATAACGACTTGGTGTATGACCACGCGCTGGAAAATTGTGCCGGGATCAGCATAGACACCCTGCGTCACCTTGGTTGGCAAGTACCTGAGCGAGGGGTGGAAAGTCTGCTCAAAGC